>NZ_JBGFFG010000014.1:0-19394 GCF_056175765.1 Pseudoxanthomonas sp. LjRoot204_2
CGCTGACGGCCGGCGAGAAGGCAGCGGAGCCGGTCAGGTTCTACGCCAATGCACGCGTCGTCCTGGACGAACAGGGCGTGCCGCAGCAGGTACAGGCGAACGAGAAGCTGCCGGCCGTGGTGCGTGGCGTCATCGAGGAGCGCGTGCTGCGCTGGCGTTTCGAGCCTGCGCAGGTGGGCGGTGTCGCCAAGGCCGGCGTGACCCATGTCTTCATGGATGCCTGTGCCGTGCCGCTGCCCGATGGCGGCATGCGCATGGCGCTGGACTACCGTTCCAATGGCCCGGCTCTCGCGCAGGGCGCGCTCATCGCCGCGCCGCCGCGCTATCCGGTGGATGCCGCACGCATGGGAAGCGAGGGCAGCTTCCGCGTCGTGATCAATGTCGGCCAGGATGGTGTCGCGACTGTCGGCAGCATCAAGCCCCTGTCGGGCTCACTGAAGCCGTTCGAAAAGACGTTGCGCGACTGGGTGGCCGCGATGCGGTACGTGCCCGAGCAGGTCGATGGGGTACCGATCGCCACCCAGCTGGCGATCCCGGTGGATTTCGCCATGGGCGGCGGCATGGGCATGCGGCGCGCGGAGCGGGCGGAAAAGGAACAGGCTGCGCAGTCGCCCGAGTGCAGGGCCGCCTCCGCCGGCGGCACGGACCCGCAGCGTCCGGTGGTCCTGGATTCCCCGTTCAAACCCCGGGAGACCGGCTGATCCGGCCGGACGGGCTGCAACGGCGGGATGTCGCCGTGGCCACCGGCCTGTCCGGGGAGGGCCCGCCATTCCGGAACAGTGTGACGTGGATCGCAAATGTGAATTCCGTAAGCTAAGATACGGATCACATTTGCAGTCCGCCCCTCCTTGCCTGGACGGCGTCTTGGGTCGGCGTGCCAGCAGGGGCAGGCGGGAAAGTCGGTGAGTCGGACGAACCCGGGGAACGCCTCTTCCACAGAAGCGTCAGGGGATCCGTCCATCGATGTCGTACCGCGCCAGTGATGTGCTGCGCCCGCAGGGCGCGCGTTCCGTCCGTCCGTCTTCCCGTTCTTGTTCCGATGCCGCGACGTCGCGCCGCGGGCTGCGCCGTGCCCTCCAGGCCGGACTGCTGCTGGCCATGCTGCTCGCGGCCGCCTCGGCGCTGGCGTTGATCACCGGGGTGTGGACGCTCAACGGTGCGACCTCGGCGACCACCACCCTCGATGGCATCACCGTGACCTGGACCGGCACGTCCGACCAGGTCTATGCCAACGGGACCTTCAACACCACCAATGCGAGCCGCTGGAGCGATCCCTACGGCGAGACGGTCGCCGGCGGCCGCTCGCTGACGCTGCTCCACGAAACGGCCAGCCGCACCTACACGATCACCTTCAGCAAGCCGGTGGACAACCCGGTGCTGCATGTCGATCGCCTCGGCGGCGCACTGGGCAACGATCCGAACAGTTCGCGCTGGACGCTCAGCAATTCGGTGGCCCAGGGCGGTGCGGTGTCGCTGACGCGGCTCAGCGGCAATACGCAGTTCCAGGTATCCGGCAGCACGTTCGTGCGTTCGACCGGCACGGCCTTCTCCGGCACCGCGAATGCCGAGTGTCTTTCGGGCAACGCGGCCACCGTCGCCAGCGGTACCGCCTGCGGTTCCGTGCGCTTCAACGGCACCGGCATCACCAGCCTGACCTTCACCACCACCCAGGTCGGCCCGGCGGGCGGCGACGAAGTGGAGCTGCGCTGGAGCTTCCAGGGCAGCAACGTCATCGTGCGCAAGCAATCGGTCGGCGGTACCGGCACCTTCGGCATCACCGCCAGCAACGCACTGGCGCAGGCGTTCAACCTGGTGACGACCGCGCAGAACACGCCCGTGTCGTCCACGACGTACCCGGTGACGAACCACGCCGGCGCGATCACGCTGACCGAGACCACGGTCCCGACGGGCTACGCGCTGACGGGCGCCACCTGTACGGACCAGAACAACGCCGCCGTCACCGCGACCGTCAACACGGCCGCGCGCCAGGTCACGATCGCCGCGGGCGACTACCGCGCCAACCAGACCCTCACCTGCACGCTGACCAACAGTGCGACCGCGACGCTCGCGTTGGCCAAGACGTGGATCGACGCCGCGATCAACGACACCGCGACGCTGTCCGCGACCGGCGGCGCCAATGCCGCATCGCTGGCCTCCACCGCGAACAGCGCTGCCGAGACCGACACCGGCTCCGCCGTGCAGGTCGTGCCGGGCAACGTCATCACGCTGGCCGAAACCCTGGCGGCCGGCAACGCACGCACGTATACCGCCAGTGCCTGGACCTGCTCGGGCGGCAACCTCAGCGGCAACACGTTGACGCTGACCGCCGCGCACGCGGGCCAGGCCATCGTCTGCACGATCACCAACCGGGCGCGCGTGACGGATGTGTCGGTGGTGAAGTCGAGCGCGTCCGCCACCGCCACCAGCGGACAGGTGACCAACTTCACCGTGGTCGTGTCGAACGCGGGTCCCACCGCGGCCGATGGCGCGGTGGTCAGCGATACGCCGGGCGCAGGCCTGAGCTGTCCGGTATCCGGCAGCCCGATCAGCTGCGTCGCCAGCGGTGGCGCGGCGTGTCCGGGGGCGGCGGCGTTGCCGACGCTGGTCAGTGGCGGCGTGGCCGTGCCGACTTTGCCATCGGGCGGCACCGTGACCTTCACCGTGCCCTGCCAGGTCACGGCCAGCGGACTCTGATTCCCGGCGAGCTTCCCAAGCGAGGGGCGAATCTCCATGATGCGGCTCCGTTCTTCGCCCCACTGATGCAATGAGCCGTACCGCCTGGCTGTGGGTGGTGGTGCTGTCGACCGCCATCGCGCTGGCCGCGACCTTCCTGGTCACGCCGCGTTTTCCCGTTCCCGTCCCCGAGGCCGGCCCGCCGGTCACGCCGTTCGGCTGGACCGGCCAGCTGTCGCTGGCGGCCGGTGACGGCGTGCGTGGCGCGAGCGACGGGCTGGGCGCGAACGCGCGCTTCGACGACCCCTGGGGCATCGTCGTGATGGAAGACGGCACGCGCTACGTCGCCGATGCCGGCGATAACAACCGCATCCGCCGCATCGCGCGCGATGGCAGCGTGGCGACGCTGGCCGGGGGGCGCGAGGGGTTCATCGACGGCGCCGGCACCGTGGCAGCCTTCCATACGCCGTCGGCGCTGGCGCGCGATGCGCAGGGCAATCTCTACGTGGCCGATACCGGCAACCACGCCATCCGCAAGGTCACGCCGCAGGGCGTGGTGACGACGGTGGCCGGCACGGGCGAGCCGGGCTTCCGCGACGGCGCGGCGATGCAGGCGCAATTCAACGGACCCATCGGGGTCGCGGTGGATGGCAGCGGTCGCGTCTATGTCGCCGACACCTACAACGACCGCATCCGCCTGATCTCCCGGGACGGCGTGGTCACCACGCTCGCCGGCGGCGATGCGCCCGGTTTCGTGGATGGCACCGGCGGCGAAGCGCGCTTCGACACGCCGACCGGCATCGCCGTGGATGCCACCGGCGTTGCGTGGGTCGCGGACCTGCGCAACGACGCCATCCGCAGGATCGGGCCGCAGGGCGGGGTCAGCACCTTGCCGCTGCAGCCGGACCTGCCGATGCAGGCAGGCCCACGCAGGCCGTTGTCGCTGGCGCTCACGCACGATGGCCATCTGTATGTCGGCGAACTGTTCACCGGTCGGGTGATGCAGGTGATGCGCGATGGACGTTGGCACGTGTTGGCCGGCCATTTGCCGGGGCAGCGGCTGTCGCGCACGGCGGGGCTGGCGGTGGATGCGCGTGGCGATGTGCACGTCACCGATGCGGGTGCCCATCGGGTGCATCGCATAGCGCCGCTGGCGGCCGGCGTCGCGCCTGCCCCCGCGACTGTCGGTCCGTCGGCGGAGGATCCACTGYCCGTCACCGCAGGTCGCTGGCCCCTGCAGCCGCAGGACCAGTGGCATGAGGTGGTCGGCACGCTCGGCGAAGTCCGGGGCGACTACAGCGGGGAAAGTCGCCACCACCTGCACGGCGGTCTCGACATCCGCGGCGACGTCGGCGCCACCGTGCTCGCCATCGCCGACGGCAAGGTCAGCAGTCCATCCGCCGCCTGGAACTTCGATGGCCTGAGCGAAGGACTCGGTCTTGGCCCGCTCGACTACATCCACATGCGCGTCGGCCGCACGCCGCGCGGAGAGCTGCTGGATCCGGCGCGCTTCCAGCTGCTCCACGACCTCAGTGGCGCGCCCAGCCGCATCCGCGTGCGGCGCGGCACGCGCTTCGCCGCGGGCGACCCGCTGGGCACGGTCAACCGCATGGCGCACGTGCACCTGTCGATCGGCCCTTCGGGCTACGAGCGCAACGCGATCGCGCTCGGCTTCACCGGGTTCACCGACACCTATCCGCCGCGCATCGACGACGTCGCGCTGTTCGACACGCTGGACCAGCCGATCGACCAGCGCGAGGACGGACGCGTGCTGGTGCCGCGGGACCTGCAGGGCGTGCGCATCGTCGTGGATGCCTGGGACCAGGTGGACCGCAACCTGCCGCGCCGTCGCCTCGGCGTGCATGCCTTGGGCTACCAACTGCTGCACGACGACGGCACGCCCGTCGCGGGGTTCGAAGCGCCGCGCATGACGCTCGATTTCCACCGGCTGCCGTCCGATGATGCGGTGCAGGTGGCGTACGCGCCGGGAAGCGGCATCACCGTGCATGGCAGTGCGGTCACCCGGTTCCGGTACAGCGTCACCAATACCGTCCGCGACGGCCGTTGGGCCGAAGGCGCATGGCGGGCCGGCGAACTCCCGCCCGGCGACTACACCCTCAGGATCACCGCCCGCGACTACAGCGGCAACGAGGCACAGGGTCGCCGCGACCTGAAGTTGCGGCTCCCGTAGCGGGAAACCGCGCCCGCGAATGTTCCGGAGCGTCGTGTCGATCCGCGCCCTGGCGGTTCGTCGTTCTCCTGAAAGCGGCCGGAGTGTCCGGTCCGCACGATCGGGAGGGTGCAATGCGCGTCATGGTCATCGTGAAGGCCAGTGCCGATTCGGAAGCCGGCCGGATGCCGGATACCGAATTGCTCACGGAGATGGGCAGGTTCAACGAGGCGCTGGTCAAGGCCGGCATCATGCTGGCCGGCGAGGGATTGCATCCCAGCTCGCGGGGTGTGCGCGTGCGCTTCGACGGCAGGCAGCGCACGGTCGTCGACGGACCCTTCGGCGAAACGAAGGAACTGGTCGCCGGCTTCTGGCTTTGGCAGGTCCGCAGCCTCGACGAAGCCATCGAGTGGATCAAGCGCGCGCCGTTCGATGGCGGCGCGGAGATCGAACTGCGGCCGGTGTTCGACGCCGACGATTTCGGCGATGCGCTGACGCCGGAGCTGCGCGAGCAGGAAGCACGGCTCGCCGCGCAGATCTCGCCAGACCATCAACCGTGAGTGGACTTTCATGAGCACCCAGATCTTCGTCAACCTGCCGGTCCGCGACCTGGATAAGTCCAAGGCCTTCTTCGCCGCGCTAGGCCATGCGACCAATCCGCAATTCACCGACGAGAACGCGGCCTGCGTCGTCATCAGCGACACCATCTACGTCATGCTGCTGGTGGAGCCGTTCTTCCAGGGCTTCACGCGCAAGGCGATCTGCGACGCGCGCACGCATACGGAAGTGATCCTCTGCCTGTCCGCCGACAGCCGTGCGGCCGTCGACGCCATGGTCGGCAAGGCCCTCGCCGCCGGCGGCACCGAACCGATGGAAGCCAAGGATTACGGCTTCATGTACCAACGCAGCTTCCAGGATCCCGATGGCCACCTGTGGGAGATCGTGCACATGGACGAAGGCGCCATGCCGGCGGATTGATGTACATGAATGTAGGCGGCCAGACGCCCGGAACCGGCTGCGAAAGCTTGCATGCGTCGTGCATCTGTCGTAAATGATGAAGCGACGCATGAGGCGAGAGGTGCATGAATGCAGGGCAGGAAGCCGACACTCCCCGGACGTTCTTCGCGCCACGCGCGATCGCTGGCGCTGATATCGGCGATGATCGTCTCAACCGCAGGATGCCAGGGCATGGCCATGACGCAGGAATCAGGTCTTGAGGGAAGGAAGGCCGGCGACCCGGCTGCGTCGGCATGGCCGTTGAAGTTTTTCCAGCACAACTTCGGCGCGCACTGCTTCGATACCATCGGGTGCAAGATCGTGTACAGCGGTTTCGTCCACGGCGTCGACCGTGACGACGAGGTAAGCCCTCCCATCTCTTCGTATCGTGCGAGTCACGAAAAGCTTCTCAGCGCTGGGCACATCGCCCGGCGCAACTTTCCGGCACCAGCGAAAGTGCAATGGCGCTCCAAGGACGGCGTGCCGCATGAGGCCGAGGTCGATATCGGCGAGATCTTCAAGGACCGCATCGTGTTGCACAACGTGCCGCGCGAGGAGATCCATGGAGACCTGGGTGATCCGGACATCATCCTCGAAGTCAACGATCGCACCATCAATGTCTACATGCGCGCTTTCGTGCCGACGAAGACACTGCAGGTGCCGGGCAACAAGTACAGCGGCTTCCGCGACGATCTCGTCCTGGCCTGGACGAGAACCTACTGACGCACCTCCAGGGAGTGGAGCATGGGCGGCGAACGGCATCCCGATGGTGTAAGCACGGTACCGGCGACGGCATCGGATCTGGCGACATTCCCGGACGCCAGCAGGCAACTCGCGAGCTTCTCGGCGCCGTTGCTCCGCGACGGCGATACGCCGGATCACCGGCTGTTCGTCGCTGCCTTCGACGGCACCGGCAACAGCATGTACAAGGATGCGCCGGAGAACCACACCAACGTGGCGCGCATCGCGAAACAGCTCGAGCAGTCTAAGGATCCGACGATCGGCTTTGGGTACGTCGAAGGTCCCGGTACGCAGGGTGGACTGGGTGGTGTCATCGACCAGGCCACCGGCGGTACCTACGAACCCCGCATGGAGGAAATGTATTTCCAGTTCATCCAGCAGGCTTCGGCGTGGTTGCGCGACAATCCCGACGCCGACATCCGCATTGCCGCCATCGGATTCAGTCGTGGTGCCGAGCAGGCGGCGGGCTTCACGCGCCTGGTGGAGGAGCGGGGTATCCAGGATCCGAGAGGCATGGACGTCGTGCGCGACCGCAACGGCCGCATCGAAAGGCTGGAGCCGACCCGCCCAAATCTGCGCGAACCCGGCACCGTCATCCAGGCCGTCGGCCTGTTCGATCCGGTCGGTACGGGCGAGCCGCGCGACCACGACCGCCGTCTGCCGCCCTCTGTGGTGTCGGGCTTCCAGATCACCGCCGACGACGAGCGGCGCAACCTGTTCCAGTCCACGCGGGTGATGGACCCGGGCGTGACCGATGGGGGACGCTTCCTCAATGTCACCGTCGCGGGCGCGCACAGCGACATCGGCGGCGGGTACACCCAGGACGGCATCGGCGTCCGCAGCGGCAACCTGATGATCGACTACCTCAATGCGCTGAGCGACAGGCCCTACCTGGCCAAGCGCGAGGAACCGATGGATCCCGCGCGCAACGTCATCCATCGGTCCGAGGAGCACCAGTTCTTCTACCGCACCTCGATCTACGACAGGGCCGGCGTGCGCGGGATGCAGGAAGAACTCGCGCCGGCGCCGCTGTGCAGGATCGACTGCCTGGACGCGCAACCGCGCAATGAGGCGATGGCCTCGACGCTGGCGTGGCGGCCGGTCGCCATCGGCGCGGTACCCGCGGAACCCGTCCGTGACGGCCGCATGGTCGAGCAACTGCTCGACGCCGCACGACGGGGCGATGGCGGAGCGATCGAACGCCTAGCGCGCGAGCAGTTGCACGGAGAGACGGGACAGGCGTGGTTGYGGTCTGGGCAGCAGCGCCTGCACGAATTGCCGCCCACCCTGACTGCGCCGGCAGAACCACAGCGCGAGCCTGCCGCGCTAGCGCGCTGAGACATGCTTGTCGCTTCCTGTCGCCCTGCGGTCTAATCCGCCCGGGGAAAACGATGCCACGGGAGGCATCCATGGAACGGGTAGCAAGGAGTGTGGGCATCCTGCTGGGATGCCTGTTTGCGCCATGGGCGCACGCGCAGGTGGACCTGGAGCCGTTCCTTAAGCAGGACGTGCTGGAAACCCTGAAGATCTCGCCCACCGGCGAGTACTACGCGCTGACGGTGCCGCTGGAGGACCAGACCATCCTCGCGGTGCAGCGGCGCAGCGACCGTCAGATCACCGCCAAGATCAGCGCCGGCGCGGACAGTGTGATCGACGACGTCTGGTGGGTGAGCGACGACCGCGTCGTCGTGTCGGTGGCGAAGAAGTACGGTTCGCGCGACCAGCCCTACGCCACCGGCGAGCTGTATGCGACGAACGTGGACGGCTCCGTGCGTCGGCAGATCTTTGCGCGCTATGGCCTGGACGGAAACGAGGTCCAGCCGCGCGCGGCCGAGCTGGTCGATCCGATGCCGAATGATCCGCGCAAGGTGCTGATCAGCATGTACGCGCTCGACACGTCCATGCCGAACACGCGGTTGATGAGCCTGGATGCCTACAACGGCAGCCTGGACACGCTCGCCACCGCCCCGGTGCGCCGTGCCGACTTCGTCGTCGATGCGACGGGCGAGGTCCGCTTCGCGCTCGGGGCGGGCGAAGACAACGCCAGCAAGCTTTATCACCGCCCCAGTGGCGGTACCCCGTGGGCGCTGGTCAACGACGAGAACGCGACGCGGCGTGTCGAGGTGCCGCTGGGTTTCGCGCCCGATGGCCGCACGGCCTACCTGCAGGTCGAGCAGCGCGAAGGGCCGGACGCGATCGTGGCCCTGGATACGGAGACCGGCGAGCGCACGCAGGTGCTGCGCGATGCAGTGGTGGATCCCTACYGGATCATCCGCGCACCGGGCGGGCGCACGCCCGTGGGCAGCTTCTTCATGCACGACCGGCTCCGCACGGTGTTCTTCGACGAAAAATCGGAGACTGCGCGCCTGTATCGCAAGCTGGAGCGATCGTTTCCTGGACATTCGATCCTGATCACCTCCGGCACGCGCGACGGCAAGCTGAAGATCGTCCATATCTGGAACGACGCCAGTCCCGGCGATTTCTATCTGTTCGACACGCAGACCAATGCTGCCGATCTGATCTTCAGCAGGCGCAAATGGTTGGATCCAGCGACGTTGTCGCCCAGCGAATCAGTGGCGTTGAAAGCGCGGGACGGTCTTCCGCTGCATGGTTACCTGACGCGTCCGCGCGGTAGCCAGGGGCCGCTGCCGCTGGTGGTGATGCCGCATGGGGGGCCGATCGGCATCTTCGACCGCTGGGAGATCGACGACGAGGCGCAGATGCTGGCGCGCGCCGGGTACGCGGTGCTACGCCTCAATTTCCGCGGCTCGGGCAATTACGGGCGCGCGCACATGCAGGCCGGTGCGCGCGAGTGGGGTGGCGCGATGCAGGACGACCTGACCGACGCAACGCGCTGGGCGATCGAGCAGAAGATCGCGGACCCGCAGCGGATCTGCCTGTATGGGGCGAGCTATGGCGGCTATGCGGCCCTGATGGGCGTGGCCAAGGAGCCGGCGATGTACCGCTGCGCGGCCGGCTATGTCGGCGTGTACGACCTAGAGCTGATGCACCGGCAGAAATCGCGCAATGCCAAATGGGTCGGCAACTACATGAACGACTGGGTGGGTGATGATCGCACCGCGCTGGCCGACATTTCGCCCACTTCGCTGGCAGCGAAGATCAGGGTGCCGGTGTTTCTGGCGGCGGGCGGGAAGGACGAGATCGCGCCGCAGGCGCACACAGAGCGCATGGAGAAGGCGCTGAAGGCCGTGGGCGTGCCGGTGGAGACGCTGTACGTGCGCACCGAAGGCCACGGCTTCTATGCCGAAGCCAACCGACGCACCTACTACACCAGGTTGCTGGACTTCCTGTCGCGCCACCTGGGCGGCGCGAAAGCGAAGTAGCCGGGGATCAGGCGCCGACGCGCCTGCGTACCGCCTCGAAATCGCGCACCGGCCGCACCTCGATGCTGCCGGTGCCGATCCACGGGAATTCCTGCGCGATGCGTACCGCCTCGTCCAGGCTGTCGGCCTCGATCAGGTTGTAGCCGCCGAGGATCTCCTTCGTTTCGGCGAAGGGGCCGTCGACGACGTGCGTCTTGCCGTTGCGCACGCGCACGGTACGCGCGGTGCTGCCATGCTCGAGCTGCTGGGAGTCGATCAACGTACCCTCGGCCTTCAGTTCGTCGGCGTGGGTGATGCAGCCGTGCATCATGCGGTCGAACGCGCCCTCGGGCAGCGCATCCAGCAGCTGGTCATCCGTGTAGATCATCAACAGGAACTTCATGCGCCCTCCCGGCGTGCCGTGCAGGCCGGGATTGTGCCACGCGGGCATGACAGGGCCGTTCAGGCGCGGGCCGCGCCCGGATCACTCGCCCGCAGGCGATCGATACCACGCTTCCACGGTGCCCTTGACCTTCATCGTCATCGGGTTGCCGCGGCGGTCCTTCGACTTGCCGACCGGCACGCGGACCCAGCCTTCGCTGATGCAGTACTCCTCCACGTTGTCGCGCTCCACGCCGTTGAAGCGGATGCCGACGCCGCGGTCCATCGCCTCGGCGTTGTAGAAGGGGCTGCGCGGGTCGGAAGCCAGGTGGTCGGGAGGCGTGTCGGACATGGAAGGCGTCGCGTGGTCGTCGGGGGCGCAAGGATAACCGAAGCGCCCGCCTCACCAGGCCACGCGGTTGCGGCTGCAGACAAGCGTGGCCTGCAGCGTCAGCCGCCCGCGGCGCGGAGCGGTGTCCAGCCGGACGCCATGCGGCACCGCAGGGGCGCGGAATACGTCGGCATCGTGCATCACCAGGCGGTTCCAGCGTGCCGGTACCGTGACCGCGTGCGCGAAGCAGGCGATCGTGGACGCGTGCGGATAGCCCGCTGCCACGCCATGGCGTCGGGAGAACGCGTCCGGCGACAGGGCATCGGCGTCGTGTTCGATCTCCGCCACTTGCTGCGGCGACACGATGGGCAGGAAGAAATGCGTCCCGCCCAGCGTGGCGTCCCGGAACAGGAACAGTTCTGCGGCGACGAGGCGCTGGTCGGGTTCGTGCCAACGCTCGCGACGCGGCAGCCAGTGCGACGGCGGCARTGCGTCGCCTGCCAGGGTCAACAGCGAAAGGCGGCTGGTGCTGCGCAGGATGCGTCGCACGCCGAGCGTGTGGCGGGCATGGTCGCGCATTACGTCATGAAGCAAGGCGGTGAAGTCGTCCGGCATGCGCAGCCGGAGACCCGGAAACACGTCGGGCGAAGCGGGGTGGAAGTCTTCCCGGTAGGCGTCCGCAAAGGCGGGCAGGCGTTCCGGCGACAGCAGGGCGTCGTCGAGGACGACGCAGATGCGACCCTGCCCCAGCGGAACCTGCGTCACCGAGGGACGTGGGTTGAACATGGCACGGCCTCCCGCGGGCGCCGGCATGCGGGCCGGCGGCGCCACGATAGACCTTCGCGGTGGTGGAGACAAAAGAACGCCGGGGCGGCCCACCACGACCGCCCCGGCGTGTGCTGCCGTCGAGGAATTACGGCATCAGCACCTTGTCGACCACGTGGATCACGCCGTTGCTGGCCTTCAGGTCGGCGGTGGTGACCTTGACGGTGTTGCCCTTGGCATCGGTCAGGGTGACGCCGCCATCGACTACCTGCGCCTTCAGTTCACCGCCCTGCACGGTCTTCAACGTGGCGGTACCACCGCTGGCCTGGATCTGCTGCGTCAGCGTGGCGGYGTCCACCATGCCGGGCACCACGTGGTAGGTCAGCACGGCGGTCAGGTCGGCCTTGCTCTCCGGCTTCAGCAGCGTGTCGACGGTGCCGGCGGGCAGCGCTTCGAAGGCGGCGTTGGTGGGTGCGAACACCGTGAACGGGCCTGCGCCCTTCAGCGTATCGACCAGGCCCGCGGCCTGCACCGCACTGACCAGCGTGGTGTGGTCCGGCGAACCGATGGCGGTATCCACCACGTCCTTCTGCTCGACGGCCGGTGCGGCGGCATCGGCGGGTGCCGGATCGCTGGCTTCGGCCACCGGCATCGGGGCGGCGCCGGCGTCGGCTTCGGCTTCGGCGGTCTTCGGCGAGCACGCAGCAGCGGTGAAGGCGGCGAGCAGGGCGACGGAAAGGACGGTACGGTTCATGGGTATCTCCTGGGTGGATGAGGGTGTGGTTGTTGCGCTTGCGGACTCATGTACGCCACGGCCTCACGCGCGGATGCATCACGTGGCCTTAATATTCAGCCAACCTTGACATCGCCCGCGCCGCGCAGCGCGACGTCATGCACCCACACGAAGACGCCCCATGACCCAGCCCGACCACGAATTCGATCCCGACGACAACTTCCGCCATGCCTTCGACGACGAAGACGACATGGATCTGGACGACACCGAGGCACTGGTCTGGAACCTGCTGGTGCTGATCAATCCCGGCGATGAAGAAACCGCACTGCGGCAGTTCGCGGCCTATCGCGACGCGAGYAGCGAAGACGGCGTCGAGCCGGACCAGGTGCTGTGGACGCTGAAGGACGCCATCGACTGGACGTCGGGCTTCTACGTGGACTGGAAGGACACAGAGTCCTTCATCGACTGCGTCAACCAGCTGGCCGCGCGCTATGCCGTCGAGATCGACTGGGGGGGCGATACCAGCGACGAGGATTTCCTCGACGGGACCGACGTTCCCGCCTTGATGTCCACGGCCTACGACCGCCTGCGCGAGCATGGCTACACGCTGTGGAACTGGAACACGGGGGGCGACGCCTACGCCGGATGGATCGCGCTGCGTCGCGACGACGACGGCATGCAGCAGCTGGCCGCGGTGATGGGCGTGGAGATCCGGCCGGGCAGCGACGCGTTCTGACCGCGACCGCGCGACGGCGCGCACGCTAGACTCGCATCGTCGCCTCCGTTCCGGGATCGTCCGTCATGCGCGTGCTGCTCGCCTGCCTTGCCTGCCTGGTGCTGTCGGTGGCGAATGCCGCGAAGGCGCAGGACGTCACCACGCTGCTGTCGCCTTCCAAGCCGAAGGCGCCCGAAGCGATCGCGCTGGCCGACATCCCCGGTCGCGCCGATGCCGACGAGCGCTACGCGGAGGAAGTGTCGCTGCGCGCGGCGCGCGCCGATCCGCTCGGCCGACTTGTGCCGCGGCTGACGACCATCGAGAAGTCGGTGGCGGAGAAGAACGGCCTGTTCGCCTACGGGGAACTGCGCACGCTGCCCGTGCTGCGGCTGGAAAGCATGGAGCGCCACTGGAAGTTCGATGCGCGCCAGTACGCGCGCTGGCGCGGTGACATGCAGGCATCGGTGGCACCGTATGCGCAGGATGCGGCGGAACTGGCGCTGCGCCGCGCCGACTGGGAACTCACCCGGCAGGGCATGGCCGCGGACGGCACGCCGGATGCCCTGCGCTCGCGCGTGGAAGGCGTATCCGCGCGGCTGCAGGCGGCCGAGCAGGCGCTGTCCACGCCGCTGGCGGGGCAGATCCGGCTGGGGCAACGCGCCAACCTGCTCGCCGCACGCATACAGGCCGGCCAGCAGGCGGTGGACGATGCCATCGCCTACGCCGACCGGCGCCTGTTCCGCCTGGATGCGTCGCCCTTGTGGCAGGTGCAGGACCGCACGGTCCTGCGGCAGGACGTGGYCGACAGCCTGAAGCGTGAGGTCCAGCARGAGAACAGCTTCGTCGCCCAGTACACCGCGGCGGATGTCGGCAACCAGCGGTTGCTGCATTTGCTGCAGTTGATGTTGCTGCCGGCGCTGCTGTGGATCGCGTGGCGGCATCGGCGCCGCCGCCTGGATCCGACGGCGGCGCTGGCGACGGATGCGGAGTCGCGCGTGGTGGGACGTCCGTTCTCCACCTGGTTGCTGCTGTCCATGATCGGCGTGCTGGTGTTCGAACCGAACGCGCCGCTGTTCCTGCACCAGCTGGCGATGCTGGTCGCGCTGGTGCCGGTGTTGCGGCTGATGCCGCAGCAAGGCCGTCGCCTGCTGGGACCGTGGCCCTACCTGGCGACCGCGTTCTACCTGCTGCAGCATTTGGCTGTCCTGCTGATGGCCAGCGATTACCTGTACCGGCTGTACTACCTGGTGCTCTCCCTGCTGGCGCTCGCGGCCACCGGCTGGCTGCTGTGGCGTTCGCGCGGCGAGCGCTACGCCGGCGTGGCCGGTCGTGCCGGACAGCTGGTCCACGGCCTGGCCTGGGGCGGCGTCGCGATCCTGTCGACGGCGATCGTCGCGAACGTCGTGGGCAACGTGTCGCTGGCGGAAATGCTGACGGCCGGCATCATCGAGAGCGGCTACTTCGCGCTGGTCCTGTATGCGGCGGTGACGGTGCTGGAAGCCTTGTTGCGCCGGCTGGGCGCGCGCCCCGAAGTGCGTCGGCTGTGGTTGATGCGCCGGCATGGCGGCCACCTGCTCGACACGCTCGCGCGGTGGGCGCGCGTCGCGGCGGTGATCGGCTGGATCGTCTACACGATGATCCGCTTCCGCATCTTCCGGCCGGTGTACGACGTCGCCAGGGYCATCGTCACGCACCGCTTCGAGTACGGCGAACTCTCGCTCAGCCTGGGCCACGTGCTGGTGTTCTGCATCGGCGTGGTGTTGGCGGTCTGGGTGGCGCGCACGCTGCGCGCGCTGCTGCGCGAGGAAGTCCTGCCGCGGATGTCGCTGCCGCGCGGCGTGGACAACAGCATCGCCTCGCTCAGCTACTACGTGCTGCTGTTGCTGGGATTGCTGGCCGCGCTGTCCGCCGCGGGCTTCAAGATCGGGCAACTGGCCTTCATGTTCGGCGCACTCGGGGTGGGGATCGGGCTGGGCCTGCAGGACGTGGTGAAGAACTTCGTCTCCGGCCTGATCCTGATGTTCGAGCGTCCGGTGAAGCCCGGTGATGCGGTCGACATCAGCGGTACCGCCGGCCGCGTGCGCGCCATCGGCATGCGCGCCACCACCGTGCGCACGTTCGAAGGCGCCGACGTCATCGTGCCGAACGGCATGCTGTTGTCCGACAAGGTGACCAACTGGACGCTGATGGACCAGAACCGCCGCGTCGACGTCGACGTGGGGGTGGCCTACGGCAGCGACGTGACGCGGGTGATGCAGCTGCTGCAGGAGACCACGCGCGCGACGCCCGGCATCGCCGACGACCCCGTGCCTGCCGTGCTGTTCACCGGCTTCGGCGCCAGTTCGCTGGACTTCGCCATCCGTGCATGGAGTCGCCGCTACGACGACTGGTCCACGATCCGCAGCGACCTGATGATGCGGCTGCACGCCGCACTCGGCGCAGCGGGCATCGAGATCCCCTTCCCGCAGCAGGACCTGCATGTGCGCACCGTGCCGGACGACCTGGTGCGCTCGCTGGCGCGGCCTGCTTCGCTGCCGCAGGGAGACACCGATGGCGGCGCCTGAGCCGGAGGTCGCGATCCGCGCGCTGGGTCCCTCCGACCTGGGGCTGATGCGGGACATGCTGCGGATGTTCGGCCGTGAGTTCGACGACATTCCGACCTACACCGCTGCCCCGCCGGATGACGCGTACCTGGGCCGCCTTCTCGCGCGCGACACGTTCATCGCGGTGGCGGCGGTGCAGGGCGATGAGGTGGTCGGTGGGCTGGCCGCCTACGTGTTGCCCAAGTTCGAGCAGGCACGCAGCGAGGTCTACCTCTATGACCTGGCCGTGGCGGACGCGTACCGCCGCCGCGGCATCGCGACCGCGCTGATCGCCGAGTTGCGAAGGATCGCCGCCGCGCAGGACGCGTGGGTGGTGTTCGTGCAGGCGGACTACGGCGACGACCCGGCGGTCGCGCTGTATACCAGGCTGGGCACGCGCGAGGACGTGATGCACTTCGACATCGCGGTGGACTGAGTCGGGTCGGGCATCGGCGTGGCGACGCCGCCATGCAGGCGCCTCAGCGAATGGCGGAATCCTGCGCCGCCGCAGGCGTCAACGCGGCGGTCGCCTGCGCGGGAGCGCCCGGCATGGCGGTGTCGGCATCGGGCTTGGGCGCGCCCGGGGCGAGCAGCTTGCCTTCGCCCTGCAGCGCTTCTTCCGCCGCTTTCGTCATAACCACGATGCTGATGCGGCGGTTGATCGGATTCTGCGGATGTTCCTTGTCGAACAGGACCGACGACGACAGGCCGACCACGCGCGATACCTTGTCCTCGTGCATGCCGCCCACCACCAGCGCGCGGCGCGCGGCGTTGGCGCGCTCGGCGCTGAGTTCCCAGTTGGTGTAGCCGCGGTTCGACGAGTACTGGGTGACGTCGGTATGCCCGGTGATGCTGATGTGGTTCGGCACCTGGTTGATGAAGCCGGCCAGCTCGCCCAGGATCGCCTGCGTATAGGGTTTCAGAACCGTGCCGCCCAGGTCGAACATCGGCCGGTTCTGCTGGTCGACGATCTGGATGCGCAGGCCTTCCGGGGTGAGGTCGAGCAGCAGCTGGTCCTTGAACGGCTCCAGCGCCTGGCTCTTGCCGATGGCTTCCTCCAGCGCCTGCATCAGCGTCTCCAGGCGCTGCTTCTCCTGCGCTTTCTGCTGTTCTTCGGACACCTGGTCCGCATCGCCCGGCGGCTTGTCGAACGGGTTGTCGCTTTCGCCCTTCGGCAGGTCCATCGTGCCGCCCAACTTGATCATGGACGTACTCGCGCCGCCGGGACCGGCAGGACCCGGGGCAGGCGAGAAGCTCTTGCCGCTCAGCGGGCTGGGATTGCGGAAATATTCCGAGATCGCCGCGCGTTCCTTGTTGGTGGTGGCGCCCATCAGCCACATCACCAGGAAGAACGCCATCATCGCGGTCACGAAGTCCGCGTAGGCGACCTTCCACGAGCCGCCATGATGGCCGCCGCCGGCGACCTTCTTGACCCGGCGGACGATGATGGTGGGACGTTGCTCGCTCATCGCCGCAGGCTTACTTGTTGGCCTTCAGGTGCGCCTCGAACTCGGCGAATGGCGGGCGCACGTCGGAGGGCAGCGTCTTGCGGGCGAATTCCAGCGCGACGGCCGGGTTGTAGCCGCGCAGGCAGGCGAGCAGGGCCGTCTTCACCGACTCGTACATGCGGCTGTCCTGTTCGACCTGCGCCTCGATGGCCGCGGCCAGCGGCGAGACGAAACCGTAGGCCAGCAGGATGCCGAGGAAGGTACCGACCAGCGCGGCGGCGACGTGCGCGCCGACCGCGGCGATGTCGCCGCCGATCGAGCCCATCGTCACGATGATGCCGAGCACCGCGGCGACGATGCCGAAGCCCGGCAGGCCGTCTGACACCTTCTGCAGCGCATGCGCCGGCGCCATCGCTTCATGGTGGTGCTTCTCCAGCTCCAGCTCCAGCAGCGGCTCCAGTTCGTGCGGTTCGATGTTGCTGCCCACCATCAGGCGCAGGCACTCGGTCAGGAAGTCGAGCAGGTGGTGGTCGGCGAGGATCTTGGGGTACTTCTGGAACAGCGGACTGTTGGCCGGGTTCTCGATGTGCTCTTCCAGCGACATGAAGCCGTCGCGGCGCGCCTTGTTGAGCATCTCGTGGATCAGCGTGAGCACGTCGAGGTAGTCGGACGACTTGTACTTCGCGCCCTTGAACACCGACAGCGTCGCCGAGATCGTGCCCTTGACCACCTTGGTCGGGTTGCTAGCCATGAAGGCACCCAGTGCCGCGCCGCCGATGATGACCAGCTCGAAGGGCTGCCACAGGGCGCCGAGCTTGCCATGCGAGCCGAGGTAGCCGCCGATCACGCTCAGGGTGACGATGATGAAGCCGACGATGATGAGCATGGCGACGCGGGCGCAGGGTGGGGTCACCCAAGGATCGGCCCGGCCCGCCGTTTCTTGAGCCGCGACCGTTCGTCGGCCGCGCGCGGGGAATGACCTTCGGCAGGGTTGACTACAGTTGTCGTCACAGGCAAGTTGACGACAACTGTAGTCATGAGGCGATCCCATGCCCGGCAAGGCCCGCAAGTCGATCGGCGACCAGGAACTGGCGCTGCTGCAACATCTCTCCGAGCACGGCGAGGCCAGCGTCGGCGAAGTCGCCGCCGCCTTCGGCGAGGCACGGGGCCTAGCGCGGTCCAYGGTCCTGACGATGATGGAGCGCCTGCGCGCCAAGGCCTTCCTGCGCCGCCGCCAGGTCGACGGCGTGTACCGCTACGCCGCGGTCGCCCAGCACGACGACGTCATGCGCGGCGCGGTCGGCAGCTTCGTCGAGAAGACCCTGCAGGGCTCGCTGTCGCCGTTCGTGGCCTGGATGTCCCAGCGCACCGAGGTGAGCGACACCGAACTGGCCGAACTGGAAGCGCTGGTCGCCACCCTGCAATCGAAGCGGAAGGAGGGCTGACATGGACATCGTCGCCCTGGCCGATGACCTGCTGTCGCGCGTGCTTGCCGTGGGCCTGCAGTCGCTGGTGCTCGCCGCGCTGGTATGGGCGCTGTGCCGCTACCTGCCGCGCCTCGATGCGCGGACGCGCGCCTGGCTGTGGTGGCTGGTCGCCACGCAGATGGTGGTGGGCCTGGTCTGGCACGCCCCGGTGGGGTTGCCGCTGTTGCCGGCGGAGCCCGCCGTCGCGCCCGTGGTGATGGCGATGACGGCGGAACCCTCGGCGTCTGCCGGAGCCACGATGGCGGTCGTGCCGACGGCAACGACGCAGGCATCGCAGATCGACACCGGCGTGCTGCTGCTCGCGGCTTGGCTCGCCGGCATCGCGGTGATGCTGGCGAACACCCTTCGCCATGCGTGGCGCCTGCGGGCGCAGATCGGGCGCGCGCGTCCCTGTCGCGACCGCCGGGTACGCGCGGTGTACGACGTGCTGGTAGGCCGACTCGACATCGCTACAGCGCCCGAACTGATGGTCAGCGACGAGATCGATTCGCCGATGCTGGCCCGCCCCTGGCGCCCCGTGCTGATGCTGCCGGCCACCGGCATCGCCGCGATGAGCGACAACGACCTGCACATGGCGCTGCACCACGAACTCGCGCACCTGCAGCGCCGTGACCTGTGGTGGGCGTGGATGCCGGCGCTGGCGCAGCACCTGTTCTTCTTTCATCCGGTCGCGCACCTGGCCGCGCGCGAATACGCCTTCGCTCGCGAGGTCGCCTGCGATGCCGCCGTGCTGCAGGACGAACAGCACGCCGCCCACGACTACGGACGCCTGCTGGTGAAGCTGGGCGTCTCCCCCACCCCGACGCCGGCACTCGCCGGCGCGTCCCCCACGTTCCGCATCCTCAAGAGGAGACTGCTGATGCTGCAGCACACCGCTTCCCCCCTGCGCGCCAGCGCGCTGGCCCTGACCCTTGGCATCGTGCTGTTGGGTGTAGTGCCGTACCGCGTGATCGCCAGCGGCGCGCCGGCCGCGCCTCCGGCGCCTCCCGCACCGGTGGCGCCGATCGTCGTCGCGCCCGCGCCACCGGCCACGCCCACCGTGGCTCCGT
>NZ_JBGFFG010000015.1:0-19289 GCF_056175765.1 Pseudoxanthomonas sp. LjRoot204_2
GATCACGACCTTCTTCGCACGACCCAGGTCGTTGATGGTGGCCTTCTCGAGCTGCAGGCCGACTTCCTCGGAGATCACCGTGCCGTTGGTCAGCGTGGCGATGTCTTCCAGGATGGCCTTGCGGCGGTCACCGAAGCCCGGCGCCTTGACGGCGGCGACCTTGACGATGCCGCGGATGGTGTTGACCACCAGCGTGGCGAGGGCTTCGCCTTCCACTTCCTCGGCCACGATTAGCAGCGGCTTGCCGGCCTTGGCGACGCCTTCGAGCACCGGCAGCAGTTCGCGGACGTTGGAGACCTTCTTGTCGTGGATCAGGATGAAGGGGTCGTCGAATTCGACCTGCTGCGACTGCTGGTTGTTGATGAAGTACGGCGACAGGTAGCCGCGGTCGAACTGCATGCCCTCGACGACGTCGAGTTCGTTCTCCAGGCCCGAGCCTTCTTCAACGGTGATCACGCCTTCCTTGCCGACCTTCTTCATGGCCTCGGCGATGATGTCGCCGATGTTGCTGTCGGAGTTGGCCGAGATGGTGCCGACCTGGGCGATCGCCTTGTCGTCGGCGGTCGGCTTGGAAAGCTTCTTCAGCTCTTCGACGGCGGCCTTCACGGCCTGGTCGATGCCGCGCTTCAGGTCCATCGGGTTCATGCCGGCAGCGACGGCCTTCGAGCCTTCGCGGATGAACGCCTGCGCCAGCACGGTGGCGGTGGTGGTGCCGTCACCGGCGTTGTCGGAGGTCTTGGAAGCGACTTCCTTGACCATCTGCGCGCCCATGTTCTCGAACTTGTCGGCCAGTTCGATTTCCTTGGCGACGGAAACGCCGTCCTTGGTGATGGTCGGGGCGCCGAAGCTCTTCTCGAGCACGACGTTGCGGCCCTTCGGGCCGAGGGTGGCCTTGACGGCATTGGCGAGGATGTTCACGCCGCGCACCATGCGCGTACGGGCGTCTTCACCGAAACGGATATCTTTGGCTGCCATTGGAAAAACTCCGTGATTCGTAATTCGTGATGAGTGATTCGGGAAACGTCGGGCAGCGGGAAATCGGATGGAGTGGGATCGTCAACGCGGTTGCGCTACTGCGAACCCCCAATCCCCAATCCCGCCTCGGCTCAGCCGAGGATTGCGAGAACGTCGTCTTCCTTGATGATCTTGTACTCGATGCCATCCTGCTTGTAGGCGGAACCGGAGTACTGGCCGTAGATCACCTTGTCGCCGACCTTGACCTTCGGGGCGCGCACGCCACCGGTGGCTTCGACGAACTTGCCTTCGCCGACGGCGATGACTTCACCCTTGGTGGGCTTCTCCTTCGCGGCGTCGGGAATGATGATGCCGCCGAGGGAGGTTTCTTCGGCTTCGATCGGCTTGACCACCAGGCGGTCGTACAGCGGCTTGATGTTGCTCATGTCAATCCTCTTAAGTGATTGATTGGACTAGGAAAGGGGCGGCGATGTTAGCAGTCCCAGGGAGAGACTGCCAACGACGCGGACACAAAAACCCGGCAGCGCCGGATGCCGTCCTATGTTGGGTGGGGGCCATGCGCTTTCAAGGGCCGGTCGAAAAATTTTTTCGCCAGGGCCGTCTGGGCCGGTCTGCGATAATCGCCGGCCCATGCCCGTCTTCCTTATCCTCTCCACCTGCCCGGATGCCGACACCGCCCAGCGGCTGGCGCGGACGCTGGTGGAAGAGCGGTTGGCCGCCTGCGTCAGCCTGTTGCCCGGTGTGGTCTCGACCTACCGCTGGCAGGGCGACGTGGAACAGGCGACCGAGGTCCAGCTGCTGGCCAAGACCTCCGGCGACCGCCGCGAGGACCTGATGGCGCGCCTGGCCGAACTCCACCCGTATGAACTGCCGGAGATCCTGGCGGTCGAAACCGCCGCCGGCCTGCCCGCCTACCTGGACTGGGTCGCCGCCGAAACCCGGGCCCACGCCCGTGCCTCCGAGTGATCCGATGACGCCGATCCGCGCCCTGCTCTCCCTCCTGCTGCTGTCCCTGACCTCGCTGCTGGCGCCGGCCGCCTCCGCCGCGATCACCCAGGACGACCTGCTGCCGGTGGACGAAGCGTTCGTGCTGACAGCTACCGCGCCGACGCGCGACAGGATCGAGATCCGCTGGAAGATCACCGAGGGCTACTACCTCTACCGGCATCGCACCAGCGTGGGCGCCGATCCCGGCTTCGCCGCGCGGCCCCTGCAGTTGCCGAAGGGCAAGGCCTACCGCGACGAGTTCTTCGGCGACGTCGAAACCTACCGCGGCGAGCTGCTCGCCACCCTGCCCGGCCAGCCGACGGCGTCGACCGACCGCGTCACGCTGAAGATCAAGTACCAGGGCTGTGCCGACGCCGGCATCTGCTACCCGCCGCAGACGCGCACGCTGACGGTGGCGTTGCCGCCCGCCGCCGGCGAGGCCTTCGTGCCGCTGGGTTCCGGTGCGCTCACCGGCGGCCTGCTTGGCCAGCAGCCGCAGGCCGGCATGGACGCACTGCCGCTGCCGGAGGAACAGGCGTTCGCGTTCGAGGCGATTGCCTTCAACGGCAACGAGCTGCTGCTGCGCTTCACCCCCGCGCGCGGTTATTACGTCTACCGCGACCGCACGTCGATGGCGCTGGGAGGCGCGCCGGGCATCGCCCTGCAGGCGCCACGCTGGCCGACGGGCAAGGCGCACCGCGACGCGCATTTCGGCGAGGTCACGGTCTACTTCGACCAGGCCGAAGTGCCGGTGCCGTTGAGGCGGGAGAACGCAAAGGCCGCACAGGCGACTCTGCGCGTCACGTTCCAGGGCTGCCAGACCAACGGCATCTGCTATCCGCCGATGACGCGACGGGTGAAGCTGTCGATCCCCGCCGGTACGGTGACGCCGGCCACCATGCCGGACGTGCCGGCGCCCGCCGCCGTCGCAGCGCTGCCGACGAGCGAGACGCCCCCCGCGAGCACGCAGGTCGCGGTTCCCGTCGCGGGCGCGACGACCTCACCCGTTGCGGCCGACGTCGAACGGACACTTCCTCCGGCAGACGTGCTGGCACGCAACCAGGGCGGCGCCATGTCACTGCTCGTCGCACTCGCGCTGGCACTGGCGGGCGGCCTGATCCTCAACCTGATGCCGTGTGTGCTGCCGATCCTGTCGTTGAAGGCGCTGTCGCTGGCCGAGAGCGGGCGCGATGGTGGTGACGCGCGACAGCGCGCGCTCTGGTACACGGTGGGCGTGCTGGTCAGCTTCGTCGCCGTCGGTGCGCTGGCCCTCGCGCTGCGGGCCGCCGGCCTCGCGCTCGGGTGGGGCTTCCAGTTGCAGCAGCCATGGGTCGTCGGGCTGTTGGCCTATGTGATGTTCGCGGTGGGTCTGAGCCTGTCGGGCGTGTTCGCGATCGGCCACCGGCTGGCGGGTACCGGCCATGGGCTGGCGTCGCGTCGCGGCCCGGTCGGCGATTTCTTCACCGGCGTACTGGCGGTGGTCGTGGCCAGCCCCTGCACGGCCCCTTTCATGGGCATCGCACTCGCGTACGCCTTCACGGCGCCCACGCCGTTGGCACTGCTGGTCTTCGCGGTACTCGGCCTGGGATTGGCGTTGCCGTTCCTGCTGATCGGCTTCGTGCCGGCGCTGGCACATCGCCTGCCGCGCCCCGGCGCCTGGATGGAGACGCTGAAGCAGGCACTCGCCTTCCCGATGTACCTCACCGCGGCATGGCTGCTGTGGGTGCTGGGCAAGCAGCGCGGCGTCGATGCGCTGGGGCTGGCGCTGGTCGGACTAGTGTTGCTGGCGCTCGGGCTGTGGTGGTTCCAGCGCGCGCGCTTCGCGGCACCGCTTCAGCGCATGCTGGCACTCGCGCTGGCGACCTCCGCGCTGGTACCTCTGGTGATGGTGCACCGGTTGCCTACGAGCACGGCAGCAGCACCGATGGCGGACGGCCACGTGCCTTACTCGGCGGAACGCCTGGCCGCCCTGCGCGCGGAGGGCCGCATCGTCTTCGTCGACATGACCGCCGACTGGTGCGTGACCTGCAAGGCCAACGAAAAGGCCGTGCTGAACACCGACGCGTTCCGTGAGCTGCTGTCAGAACACGATGCCGTGATGATGACGGGCGACTGGACGAACGTGGACCCTGCCATCACCGCCTTCCTCGAACAGCACAAGGCCGTCGGCGTGCCGCTGTACGTGATGTACCCGCGCAACGGCGGCGAAGGCGAGGTCCTGCCGACCGTGCTGACCCACGACACGGTGCGCCAGGCCTTCGAACGGGCGGCGCGATGAAGGCCACCACGCCGCGCATCCTGGCGGTCGCCGCACTGGCGGCCGGACTGGGCTTGCTCGCCAGCCTCTGGCTAGACGTCAACCCCCTGTGGCGGACCGGCCCGGGCGAGCGCGCCCTGCATGCCGCCATCAACGCCACGGCACCGACGCCGCCGCCAGGCGTCACGCCGGCGGCCATCGGCGATCCGATGCCCGCCATCGCGTTGCCGGGACTGGATGGCAAGATCGTCGATCTCGCCGCCCACTACCGCGGCAAGCGGCTGCTGATCAATGTCTGGGCCAGCTGGTGCGGCCCCTGCATCGAGGAGATGCCCGAGCTGCAACGCTTCGCGATGGCGCAGGGGGCAGAGGGCGTGCAGGTGATTGGCCTGGCGCTGGACTCGCCGGAAGCGGTGCGGGATTTCCTGTCCCGCGTGCCGGTCGGCTATCCCATCGTGCTGGACACACCCGGCCCGGCCGACGCCAGCGTCTGGCTGGGCAACGCCAAGGGCGTGCTGCCGTATACCGTACTGATCGGCACCGATGGCCGGGTCGAGCGACAGAAGATCGGCCCGTTCCAGCACGGCGAGCTCAGCGACTGGGCGCAGTAGCAACGCCGCGTTACGTCGTCGAAACGGCGGTCATCGTGCGCCATCAATTGAAAAACCCGCCTTGCCGGCGCGCCTTGTCGCCCCGCCTCGACCTGATCGGCACGAATGGCGCCAGGAATCAAACAAGCGCTTAAAACGAGGCAAACTTCGGCGAACTGGACAGCATTGCCGTGTTCGCGCAGACTGCCGGCCTTCCGCTGGAGAGCCGAATGGCGAAGCTGCTGGTCCTGCATGGCCCCAACCTCAATCTGCTCGGGACGCGCGAGCCGGAGGTCTATGGCCACACGACGCTGGCGGACATCGACCTGGCGCTCGCGGCGCAGGCGCAGGCCGCCGGCCWCGCGCTGGAGGGGTTCCAGTCCAATGCCGAGCACGCTCTGGTCGACCGCATCCAGACCGCCCGCACCGACGGCACCGCCTTCATCCTGATCAACCCGGCTGCGTTCACCCACACCTCCGTCGCGATCCGCGACGCGCTGGCGGCGGTAGCGCTGCCCTTCATCGAAATCCACCTGTCCAACCCGCACAGCCGCGAACCCTTCCGCCACACCAGCTACTTCAGCGACAAGGCGGTCGGCGTGGTCTGCGGGTTCGGTGCGGACAGTTACCGCTACGCGCTGGACGCCGCCCTGCAGCGGCTGCCCGCCTGACTTTCCTCTGTTCCCCGCGGGGAACGATGTTCAACCACGAGGCTCCCATGGATCTCCGCAAAATCAAGAAACTCATCGACCTGCTGGAAGAGTCGAACCTGGCCGAAATCGAGATCAAGGAAGGCGAAGAATCCGTGCGCCTGGCGCGGACGCCCAAGGGCGGCTATGCCGCACCCGCCGCACCGGCGCCCGTGGCCTACGCCGAACCGCGCCCCGCGGCACCGATGCCGATGAGCTCGCCGACCGAAGCCTCCACCGGCGGCACCGCCAAGCCCGGCAACGCCCTGCCCGACGGCCACGTGGTGCGCGCGCCCATGGTCGGCACCTTCTATGCCTCCCCGTCGCCGGACAAGCCTGCCTTCGTCAGCGTCGGCCAGTCGGTGAAGGCCGGCGAGACGCTGGCGATCATCGAGGCGATGAAGATGTTCAACCCCATCGAAGCCGACGTGTCCGGCACCGTGCTGTCGATCCTGGCCGACAGCGGCCAGCCGATCGAATTCGACCAGCCGCTGTTCRTGATCGGCTGAGGTCGGCACCATGCTGGACAAGGTCGTTATCGCCAACCGGGGTGAGATCGCGCTGCGCATCCTGCGCGCCTGCCACACCCTCGGCATCCGCACGGTCGCGGTGCATTCCACCGTCGACCGCAACCTCAAGCACGTGGCCATGGCCGACGAGTCCGTCTGCATCGGCCCGRCCGCCTCGAAGGACAGCTACCTCAACATCCCGGCCATCATCGCCGCGGCCGAGGTGACCGACGCGCAGGCCATCCACCCGGGCTACGGCTTCCTGTCGGAGAACGCCGACTTCGCCGAGCGCGTGGAGCAGTCCGGCTTCATCTTCATCGGCCCGAAGGCGGACACGATCCGCATGATGGGCGACAAGGTGGAAGCCATCCGCGCCATGCAGGCGGCCGGCGTGCCGTGCGTGCCCGGCAGCGGTGGTCCGCTGGGCGACGACATCGTCGCCAATACCCGGATCGCGCGCGAGATCGGCTATCCGGTGATCRTCAAGGCSGCGGGYGGYGGCGGCGGSCGCGGCATGCGCGTGGTGCATGTCGAAGGCGCGCTGAAGGCGGCCATCGAGACCACCAAGTCGGAAGCCAAGGCGGCGTTCGGCAACGGCGAGGTCTACATGGAGAAGTTCCTGGAGAATCCGCGCCACGTGGAAATCCAAGTCCTCGCCGACGGCCAGGGCAACGCCATCCACCTGGGCGAGCGCGACTGCTCGATGCAGCGTCGCCACCAGAAGGTGGTCGAGGAAGCACCGGCGCCCGGCATCACCGAGGAACTGCGCAACGAGATCGGCAAGGTCTGCGTGGAAGCGTGCATCCGCATCGGCTACCGCGGTGCCGGCACGTTCGAATTCCTGTTCGAGGACGGCCGCTTCTACTTCATCGAGATGAACACCCGCATCCAGGTGGAGCATCCGGTGACCGAGCGCATCACCGGCATCGACCTGGTCTGCGAACAGCTGCGCATCGCGGCCGGCCACAAGCTGAGCATCAAGCAGTCCGACATCGTGCTGCGCGGCCATGCCATCGAATGCCGCATCAACGCGGAAGACCCGGACACGTTCATGCCGCACCCGGGTCTGATCCAGCATTTCCATCCGCCGGGCGGCCCCGGCGTGCGCGTGGACACGCACATCTACGAAGGCTATCGCGTCCCGCCGAACTACGATTCGATGATCGCCAAGCTGATCGTCCACGGCCCGGACCGCGACACCGCGATCGCGCGCATGCGCGTCGCGCTCAGCGAGATGGTCATCGACGGCATCAAGACGAATATCCCCCTGCAGCAACGCATCATGCGCGACCAGGGCTTCCAGGCCGGCGGCCAGAACATCCACTATCTGGAAAAGCGCCTGGCCGAACGCAAGAACAAGGCGATCTCGCTGGTCTGAGGATTCGCCGCGCCAGACGCACGAAGGGCCGGGATGGCGACTTGCCGTTTCAACGTTCGGACGAGGCGACGCGGCGTATTACCGCTCGGGTGCCTGTTGCGTGCCGGGCACCGGGACGGCACCGAGCGGCGAGGACGGATCGGTGATCCGCACCACTTCCGACGACCCGTTGGGCCAGACCACCCTGATCGTGCTGCCCGGCGCCAACGTCGAGAACGGCGTGCCGCTGCGCGCGCGATACAGCGCGGCGACCTGCGCGGCGCCGAGGCGGCGCGCCTCGTCCGGCGCATGGATGGTCATGTGGCCCACCCGCGACAGATCGCGGAACGCGGGGTCGCGTGTTTCGATCACGATCGTTGCCGCCGCGGCGGCATACGCCACCACCACCAGACCCCAGACCAGGAGATTGGCTCCCGGCCGCGTGCGCTTGTATTTCATCCTTCCACTCCCGGGTGGGACAGCAGCGTGCCCACCATCTCGTCCACGTTGTCCCGACCTTGGCGCGGCACACCGGCATCGCGCGCGAAGGTGGTGAAATCCTGCGATTCGTCCTGCGAGCAGAYGCCGCCGTTGACGCAGTAGTTGGTCATCATCGTGCCGCCGGGGCTGCAGTCCATGCCGAGCCGGCAGGCCGCCACGCGCCAAGCGATCTCGGTCAGTTCAGTGCCCGACACCTCGCCCAGCGTGTCGCGACGGCCGCTGCCGATCGTGCCCATCGCCGGCGCGATGGCCAGGTAGGCGAACGGATCGCCCGAATCGAGTACGCGCTGCACCAGGTCGCGCTGGTAGTCGTCGCCTTCCCGCAAGGGCTGCTCCATCGCCAGCAGCGCGGCTTCCGCCGCCACGCTGCCGGCCTGCGCCGCCTGCAGGCGACGCGTGAAGACCGTCGCCGACGAGAAACCGTCCGCCGRCATGAAGCGTGCGCAGCGTTGCTGCACGCGCTGGCGGGCGGACAGCATCGCGGCACCATTCGACAGCCCCAGGCCGGCGATCACGCGCGTGTCCTGCGCATAGCCTGCGGGATCGGCCGCGTAGCCCGCGCAGTGATCCTGCACCAGGCTCAACAGCCACATGGCATCGGCATCTCCAGCCGCGGCGAGCACCATGAGTTCGCGCGAATAGGCGAACAGGTCGGTGCTGTCCTCGAACGCGCGCCGCAACGGCGACAAGACCGGCACGGTCCGCGCCGACATGGGGCGCAGCATCGCGTCCGGTGTCGCAAGTGCGGACGGATCCCCGTCGTGCGCAATGGCCGGGGCCTCTCCAGATCCTCCGGCATGCGGCAGCCAACCCGCCTGGCGCAGCGGCATCCACGCCAGCACACCCAGCAGGCCCACCAGCATCATCGGCAGCAGCAGCTTCCGGGGCACGCGTGCATTATCCCGGTGCCCGCCACCCCTTACAACGCGGCGCACGCGCGTCCTTGACCGCGATCACGCGCAGGCGAGGGGCAGCCGCGGTCGCGTGAGACAATCCCGGCCTGTCCATTCCCCCGCCCGGCCGACATGCCCTACCTGGAACTCTCCCTGCGCTGCACCGAAGCCGAGCAGCCGCGCTACGAGAATGCGCTCGACGACGTGGGCGCCCTGTCGGTGACCCTGCTGGATGCCGACGCCGATACCGGCAACGAGCGCGCCATCCTGGAACCCGGCGTCGGCGAGACGCCGCTGTGGAAATCACTGGTGCTGACTGCGCTGTTCGATTCGGACGCCGATGCGCTGACGTTGCTGGCCGCGCTGGAAGCCTTCGATCCGGGACTCGACTGGACGCAGGCGGGTTTCCGCAAGGTCGAGGACGAGGACTGGGAACGCGCATGGCTGGACCAGTTCAAGCCGATGCGCTTCGGCGCACGCACGTTCATCGTGCCGTGGAACCATGAGGTGCCCGAGGAGGCGGGCGACGATGCGGCGATCGTGCGCCTCGATCCCGGGCTGGCGTTCGGCTCCGGCACGCACCCGACCACGGCGCTGTGCCTGCGCTGGCTGGACACGCTCGCGGGCGAGGGCCTGCTGCAGGACCAGCGCGTGCTCGACTTCGGTTGCGGCTCCGGCATCCTCGCACTGGCCGCGCTGAAGCTCGGCGCCGCGCACGCGACCGGCGTCGACAACGATCCTCAGGCCCTGCTGGCGAGCGCCGACAATGCGCAACGCAACGGTGTCGATGCGCATTTCCACGTCTACCTGCCGGATGACGAACCGGCCGCCACCTATCCGGTCGTGGTGGCGAACATCCTCGCGTCGGCGCTCGATGCCCTCGCCGACGTGCTCGCCGCGCGCGTGGCGGTGGGGGGCCGCATAGCGCTGTCCGGCATCCTCAAGGGGCAGGAAGACGAACTGCTGGCCCGCTATGCCCCCTGGTTCGATGCACTGTCCGCCACGCAGGACGGCGACTGGATGCGCATCGACGGCATCCGCCGCTGACGCAGCCGGTCACAACACGCCCGCGGACGAGCATGGTTGAATAGCCGCCATGTTCACGGCCTGCCCGCACTGCCAGTTCCTTGTCGCCCGCGATCCGCGCTCCGGCGCGACGCCGGCGGACTGTCCGCGCTGCGGCAAGGCGCTGGTCACGAAGGATGATGTCGCCACGCCGGCCCCCAGCTTCGTGACTCTGTTGCACGCCGCGCCGGATCCCGTATCGGCTGCATCGGGGCCGGACGCATCCGACGCAGCGGCGGGTGAGCAGGAAGCCTCGCCTGCGACGTCCGCGCCGTCGATGGACGCGCCTGCCCAGATGATCGGCGAGGAGACGCCACCACTCCCGCCTGCGATCGACGAAGACGCGATCACGCCGCGCGATCCTGCCTCCGCTGGTTCCCACGCGCCCGCAACCGCAACCGCAACCGCCAGCACGCTCGACGTACCCGTCGCGCGCAAGGCGACAGGGCCCCGCTTCCTTCATCGGACACGCACCACGCCGGTGCATGCGAAGCGCGCGCGCCTGCAGTGGGCCATCGTCGCCGCGCTATCGGCGCTGCTGTGCATGCAGGTCATCGTCGCGGACCGCGCGAGGCTCGCGATGCAGGCCGGCTGGCGGCCCATCGTCGTTGCGCTGTGCGGCATCGCCCGCTGCGACGTACCGATCTGGCGCGAACCCGCTGCGTTCACCATGCTCAGTCGCGACGTCCGCCCGCTGCTGGACACGCCCGGCACCTTGCTGGCGCAGGCCACGTTCCGCAATGAAGCGCGCTGGGCGCAGGGCTGGCCCATCATCCTGCTGACGCTGAAGGATGCGGATGGGCGCACGCTGGGCGCACGCGCCCTGCGACCAGAGGAATACCTGGCCGAAGGCGAGGCAGTCACCGCCATCGGCCCCGGCCAGAGTGCACAGGTCGCCGTGCGCATACGCGAGCCCAGCGCCAGCGTCGTCGCGTTTTCCTTCGACTTCCGTTAAACGCGCGGGTTCATGAAAAAAGCGGATGCATGCGCCGCGATCAGGCGCTAGACTCGTCCCCCCGCCGAATACCCACAAGCACAAGGCGGCACCTGCTTCCGTAGCGCCCAGGGGATCCGTTTGAACGCTGCCTCCACACGCCAGGACACGCCTCGCACCGCGTCGCGCCCGCCGTTGCGCGAGCATGTCGCGCAGTCCGTGCGCCGCTACCTGCGCGACCTGGACGGCTGCGAAGCCGATGATGTGTACGAGATCGTGCTGCGCGAGATGGAAATCCCGCTGTTCGTGGAAGTGCTGAACCATTGCGACGGCAACCAGAGCCGCGCGGCCGCCATGCTCGGCATCCATCGCGCAACGCTGCGCAAGAAGCTCAAGGATTACGGGCTGGCCTGAGGCACCGGACGCCGTGCTGCAGCGCGTTATAATTCGCGCCCCGCTCCGCACCGTCGTCCTCCATGACTCCTGATCTCCAGCCCGTGCGTCGGGCGCTGTTGTCCGTTTCCGACAAGACCGGCCTGCTCGAGCTGGCTCGCGCGCTGGCGGCGCGCGATGTCGAACTCTTGTCCACCGGCGGCACCGCCAGGACACTGCGTGACGCGGGCCTGGCCGTGCGCGATGTCGCCGACGTCACCGGCTTCCCGGAAATGATGGATGGCCGGGTCAAGACGCTGCACCCCAAGGTGCACGGCGGACTGCTGGGACGTGCCGGCACCGACGACGCGGTGATGGCCGAACACGGCATCGGCGCGATCGACCTGCTGGTGCTGAACCTGTATCCGTTCGAATCGGTCACCGCGAAGGCCGACTGCACGATGGCGGACGCGGTGGAGAACATCGACATCGGTGGCCCGGCCATGCTGCGCTCGGCCGCGAAGAACTTCGCGCGCGTCGCCGTCGCGACCGATCCGTCGCAGTACGCCGGCCTGGTGGCCGAACTCGACGCCAACGATGGAGCGCTGTCGGCGGACACCCGTTTCGCGCTGTCGGTGGCGGCGTTCAACCGCGTGGCGCAGTACGACGCGGCGATCAGCAACTACCTGTCCGCGATCACCGATACCTCTGTCGCGGTACCGGTGCGCAGCGCCTTCTCCGCGCAGGCGAACGGCAGCTTCGTCAAAGTCATGGACCTGCGCTACGGCGAGAAYCCGCACCAGCAGGCCGCGTTCTATCGCGACCTGTATCCCGCGCCCGGCTCGCTGGCCACGTTCGAGCAGTTGCAGGGCAAGGAGCTCAGCTACAACAACATCGCCGACAGCGATGCGGCATGGGAATGCGTGCGCCAGTTCGACGCGCCGGCGTGCGTGATCGTCAAGCACGCCAACCCCTGCGGCGTGGCGGTAGGCGTGGCCTGCGGCGACGCCTACGAGCTGGCTTACGCCACCGACCCGACCAGCGCGTTCGGCGGCATCATCGCGTTCAACCGCACGCTGGATGCGGCCACGGCGAAGGTCATCCTGGATCGCCAGTTCGTCGAAGTCCTGATCGCGCCGGACTACGAGCCCGCCGCCCTCGACTACGCGACGAAGAAGGCCAACGTGCGCGTGCTGCGCATCCCGATGGCGGCTGCCTCGCCCGGCTTCATCGACACCAAGCGCATCGGCTCCGGCCTGCTGCTGCAGACGGCCGACGACCGCGTTGTGACACGCGACGAATTGAAGGTGGTTACGAAACTCGCGCCGACCGACGCGCAGTTCACCGACCTGCTGTTCGCCTGGAAGGTCGCCAAGTTCGTGAAGTCCAACGCCATCGTCTATGCGAAGGACCATCGCACCATCGGTGTCGGCGCCGGCCAGATGAGCCGCGTGTATTCGGCGCGCATCGCCGGCATCAAGGCGGCCGATGCGAACCTCGTGGTCGAGGGTTCGGTGATGGCCAGCGATGCCTTCTTCCCGTTCCGCGACGGCATCGACGCCGCCGCCGCCGCCGGCATCAGGGCGGTGATCCAGCCGGGTGGCTCGATGCGCGACAGCGAGGTGATCGCCGCGGCGGACGAGCACAGCATCGCGATGGTGTTCACCGGCGTCCGCCACTTCCGCCACTGAGATTCTTCGCCACGTCATCGGGCATTCGAGGAGCAGCGCAGGCCATGACTCGCAACGTATCCACCGTGCTGGCGTCGATGATCGCGGCGTGTGCCCTGGCCGGGTGCTCGGACACGCGGCAGCCCGTGCAGGAAGCGAGGACGCGGATCGCCGCTACCTTGCCGGCGCCCTACTTCGAGGACCTGGTCACCGAATCGGTGTCCGTCGACGGCGACCGCCTGGTCCTGCTGGTGCGCAGTCCGGCCGGCAGCGCCGCGAAGACGCGCGGCGCCCCCGGCTTCGACGCACTGAAGGACAGTGAGCAGGCCGCGCTGCGCGACCTGTGCGGACGTCCCGAGATCATGCCGCTGCTCGATACCGAAGCGGTGCTCGTACGCCGCTTCGTGGACCGCGAAGATGTCCTGTTCTTCGAAGTCGCCCTCCCCGCGCGCGCCTGCGCGAGCCCGCCGGCCGACGCGCCGGCCCAGCCCTGAGGAAAGCCCCTTGAAAGTCCTGGTGATCGGTTCCGGCGGTCGTGAGCACGCGCTGGCGTGGAAGCTGGCGCAGTCGCCGCGCGTGGACGAGGTGATCGTGGCGCCCGGCAACGCCGGCACCGCGACCGAGGCCAAGTGCCGCAACGCCGCCGTCAAGGCCAATGACATCGAAGGCCTGCTTGCGCTGGTGCGGGCCGAAGGCGTGGGCCTGACCGTGGTCGGCCCCGAAGTGCCGCTGGTGGCCGGCGTGGTGGACCGCTTCCGCCTGGCCGGGCTGCGCATCTTCGGCCCCACGGCGGCAGCGGCACAGTTGGAAGGCAGCAAGGCGTTCGCCAAGGACTTCCTCGCACGCCACGGCATCCCGACCGCGTTCTACGCGGTGCATACCGAGGTGGACGCCGCACTGGCGTACCTCCGGGAGAAAGGCGCCCCGATCGTGGTCAAGGCCGACGGCCTGGCAGCGGGCAAGGGCGTCATCGTGGCGATGACCTTGCAGGAAGCCGAAGACGCGGTGCGCGACATGCTGTCGGGCAATGCCTTCGGCGACGCCGGTGCGCGCGTGGTGATCGAGGAATTCCTGGACGGCGAAGAAGCCAGCTTCATTTCGATGGTGGATGGCAACACCGCCCTGCCGATGGCGACGAGCCAGGACCACAAGCGGGTGGGCGACGGTGATACCGGCCCCAACACGGGGGGCATGGGCGCCTATTCGCCGGCGCCGGTGGTCACGGCGGACGTGCATGCGCGCGTGATGCGCGAGGTGGTGAATCCCACCGTGCAGGGCATGCTCGCCGACGGCGTGCCGTTCACCGGGTTCCTGTATGCGGGACTCATGATCGATGCGGCCGGCGCGCCCAAGGTCATCGAATTCAACGTGCGCTTCGGCGACCCGGAAACGCAGCCGGTGATGCTGCGCCTGAAGTCCGACCTGGTGGAGCTGGTCGAAGCGGCCATCGACGGCCGCCTGGACGCCGCCGAGGCGCAGTGGGATCCACGCCCGTCGCTCGGCGTGGTGATGGCCGCTTCGCCATACCCGGAGACGCCGGTGACGGGCGACGTGATCCTCGGGCTGGACGAGGTGCCGGCCACGGCCAAGGTCTTCCATGCCGGTACCGCGCTGGATGCCGAAGGTCGCGTGGTCAGCGCCGGCGGGCGCGTGCTGTGCGTCGCCGCGCTGGGCGATTCGGTGTCCGATGCGCAACGACATGCGTACGCGGGCGTGGACAAGGTGCGATGGACGAACGAGTTCCACCGCATCGACATCGGCTGGCGCGCGATCGCGCGCGAACGCGCGGACGGTTGACCGTCTACTCCGCCTGCACGAAACTCGCCGCGTGCTCGCGCGGCGCACTGCGCAGGTATTGCGGCGCGACGGCGACCTTCGCCCCCAGCGCTGCGGCGGCATGCCACGGCCAGCGCGGGTCGTAGAGGATGCCGCGCGCGATGGCGATCGCGTCGGCCCGGTCCTGCACCAGGAGGTCTTCGGCCTGCTGCGGTTCGGTGATCAGGCCGACGGCGATGACCGGCATCGCCACCTCGCGCTTGATCGCCTCGGCGAAGGGCACCTGGTAGCCCGGCCCCAGCGCGATCCGCTGCGCCGGATGCAGGCCGCCGCTCGATACATGGATGAAATGGCAGCCGCGCGCATCCAGCGCCTTCGCCAGCACGAGGCTCTGCGCGAGATCCCACCCGCCGTCGACCCAGTCGGTGGCCGAGATGCGGATACCGACCGCCACCGACGCCGGCACGGCAGCCTTGACGGCGTCGAACACCTGCAGCGCGAGGCGCATGCGACTTTCCAGCGTGCCGCCGTAGGCGTCATCGCGCTGGTTGCTCAACGGCGACAGGAACTGGTGCAGCAGATAGCCGTGCGCGGCGTGGATCTCGATCAGTTGCAGCCCGAGTCGCACGGCGCGACGCGCACTGTCGGCGAACGCGGCGACGACGGCATCGATGCCGGCCTGGTCCAGCGCGTCCGGCGCATGCTGGCCCTCGGCGTAGGCGACCGGCGAAGCCGACACTGTCTGCCAGCCGTGCGGTGCGTCCGGCGCGATCTGCGCGCCGTGGTGGTCCCAGGGACGATGCGTGGACGCCTTGCGGCCGGCGTGCGCCAGTTGCACGCCGATCGGCATGCTCGAGTAGCGGCGCGTCGCCGCCAGCGCGTTGGCGAACGCGGCTTCGGTGGTGTCGTCCCACAGGCCGAGGTCCGCCCAGCTGATGCGGCCGCGCGCTTCAACGGCGGTGGCCTCGATGATCGCCAGGGCGGCACCGGACTGCGCGAGGTTGGGCCAATGGAAGGCGTGCCATGCGGTGGCGCGGCCTTCCTCCGAGGAGTACTGGCACATCGGCGCAATGACGATGCGGTTGGAAAGCGACAGCGGCCCCAGCGCGAGGGGCGAGAACAGGCGACTCATGGACGGGGCGATACCGGACGACGTGGGGCGGCCACTATCCCCCTGCCCCCTCTGCCCTTCAATGCCATCGACGGAACACTGTCGGGCGCAGCGGCGCGCATCGCCATCGCGATTTGCTAGGCTGCGCGCAACCCACGGAGGGCGCATGTCCAGCCACAGCCAGTTTTCGCTGCTGACGCAACGGCGGTTCCTGCCGTACTTCACCGTCCAGGCGCTCGGCGCCTTCAACGACAACGTGTACCGGCAGGCGATCATCGGCCTGCTGATCTTCCTGGGCGCCAGCACCGACGAACGCGCGCTCTACGCCGTCATCGCGCCGGCCATCTTCATCCTGCCGTATTTCCTGTTCTCGGCAATCGCCGGCCAGATCGCGGAGAAACTGGAGAAGCACCGCCTGATCGTGATCACCACGACGATGGAGATCGTGATCATGTCGCTGGCCGCGGTGGGCTTCCTGCTGCAGAACATGCCGGTGCTGCTGGTCGCCCTGTTCTGTACCGGCGTGCAGTCCACGTTGTTCGGACCGGTGAAGTATTCCGTGCTGCCGTCGATCCTCAAGCCGGAGGAGCTGACAGGCGGCAACGGCCTGGTCGAGATGGGCACGTCGATCTCGATCCTGTGCGGCATGATCGCCGGCGGCATGATCTTCCAGGTGGCCGGCGCCCACGGCCCGCAGGCGGCCGCCGTCGCCATCGTGCTGCTCGCGTTGCTGGGCAACGCGTTGTCGCGGCTGATCCCGCGCATGGATGCCGGCGCGCCGGACCTGAAGATCAACTGGAATCCGATCCCCGAGTCGCTGGTCGTGCTGCGCATGGCCAAACAGCAACTGGCCGTGCGCAACGCCATCCTGGGCGTGTCGTGGTTCTGGTTCTTCGGCACGCTGCTGACCTCGCAGCTGCCCACGTATGCCGAACTGCATCTCGGTGCGCCGGGCGATTCCGCCACGCTTTACGTGGCGGCACTGGCACTGTTCTCCGTCGGCACCGGCATCGGCTCGCTGCTGTGCGAGAAACTGTCCGGCCGCACCGTCGAGATCGGCCTGGTGCCCGTCGGCGCGGCCGGCATGACGGCCTTCCTGCTGGACCTGTATTTCGCGCGCCCCGGCCTGGCGCCGGTCGGAGGACTGGACCTGGCGCAGTTCGTGCGCCAGCCCGGCAGCGTGCGCATCATCATTGATCTGGTGGGTATCGGCCTGTTCACCGGCATCTTCGTGGTGCCGCTGTTCGCGCTGATCCAGAGCCGCACGCGCGCCTCTGAGATGGCGCGCGTGTTCGCGGCGCTGAACATCCAGAACTCCGGCTTCATCGTGCTGGCGGCCTTGACGGGTCTCGCCCTCCAGCGAGGGCTGGACTGGACCAGTCCGCAGATGTTCCTCGCGCTGGCCATCGCCAACGCCGCGGTCGCCATCTGGATCTTCACGATCGTGCCCGAGTTCCTGATGCGTTTCCTCAGCTGGGTGCTGGTGCGCGCGCTGTACCGGCTGCGCCTCCACGGCATCGAGAAGAACGTCCCCGACGAAGGCCCGGCACTGATCGTCTGCAACCATGTCAGCTACATGGACGCGCTGATCCTGGCGGCCACGATCCCGCGCCCGGTGCGCTTCGTCATGTACTACAAGATCTTCAACATCCCGGTGATGAGCTGGATCTTCCGCACCGCCAAGGCCATCCCGATCGCCGGGGCCCGGGAGAATCCCGAACTCATGCAGCGCGCGTTCGAGGAGATCGACGCGGCGCTGGCCGAGGGCGAGATCGTGGGCATCTTCCCGGAAGGCGCGTTGACGAAGGACGGCGAGATCGCCGCGTTCAAGTCGGGCGTCGAGAAGATCCTCGAGCGGCGCCCGGTCCCCGTCGTGCCGATGGCGCTGAAGGGCATGTGGGCCAGCATGTGGAGCCGGCGCGACTCGCGGCTCGGCCGCATGCGCGTACCACGGCGATTCCGCGCGCACGTCGAGGTCATGGCCGGCGAGCCGATGGACGGCGCGACCGTGGATGCGGACGCGCTGGAGGCGAAGGTGCGCGCGTTGCGGGGCGATGCCGCGTGATGCTTCCGCAGCGCCGGGTTACCGGCTAGGCTGACGGCAGGGGCTTCTTCCATCACGCGTCACCGCGCACGGCGGCGGCCCCGCCCTGCCCTCCGTCTTTCCGCGAGAACCGCATGAGCAGCCTGCCGCCCTCCACGCACGGACCCTATGTTCCCAACCATCTGGTATGGGCCATCCTCACCACGCTGTTCTGTTGCCTGCCGCTGGGCATCGTCTCGATCGTGTTCGCCGCACAGGTGGATGGAAAGCGGGCGGCAGGCGATCTGGCCGGTGCGCAGGACGCGTCGCGGAAGGCGTTGAACTGGGCGATCGCCTCGGCGCTGATCGGCCCGATCCTGATGGCGCTCTGGTTCTTTTTGTTCGGCGGTCTGGCACTATTGGGCGGCATGAGCGGCATGTAGGCCGACTCGCACGACCCTCCATCCCTGCACAAGGAAAGCCTGCATGAGCGCCGTACCTCCCATGCCCTCGTCGTCCACGCCGGACAGCGTACCCAACCATCTCGCATGGGCCATCGTGTCCACCGTACTGGCGACCTGCCTGTGCTGCCCGCTCGGCCTGATCGGCATCGTCGCGATCGTGTTCTCGTCGCAGGTGAACGGCAAGCTCAACCAGGGCGACCTAGAAGGCGCGCGCCGCGCGTCCGCCAACGCCAAGACCTGGTGCTGGGTGGCCACTGCGTTCGCCATCATCGGCCTGCTGCTCAACATCATCATGATCGCCACCGGCGGCATGGAGCAGTACATGGAGATGATRCAGCAGATGCAACAGATGCAGTGATCGCGCTGCGACCCCTGCACTACGCGGCATTGACGGCGGCGGCCCTGGTGGCCGCCGCTGGCGTATGGCTGCTGCTGACGTTCGATCCCAATGCCGCGGACAGCCCGTTCCCGGGCTGCATGTTCCGCGCACTGACCGGTTATTTCTGCGTGGGATGCGGCCTGACCCGCGCCCTGCACGCACTGGTCCACGGCGACCTGGGGCGCGCCTTCGCGAYGAATCCGCTCGCGGTGCTGCTGTTGCCGGCGATCCCGATGATGATCGCGCACGGACAGGGCTGGCGCCCGCGTGCGCTCGAACCGGTGATGCGCGTCCTGCTGGCGCCCCGCTTCTGGCTGGTGCTGTTGCCGGCATACTGGATCGCGCGCAACCTGCCGTGGTTTCCCTTCACGCTGCTCGCGCCGGGCTGACGCTGCACACGCTGGCTCAGCTGACCCAGCCGCCGATCACGAACACTGCCAGCGTCGCCAGCCACAGCAGCAGGATGCGCCACACCAAGCTCATCGCATCGCGCAGTTCGGGCAGGTCGCGCATGGCCTGCRCCATGCCCTCCTCCGCATATTCCTCGGCCTCCTCCGCCAGCTCGCCGCGCACGCTTGCGCGGGCGGCGTGCGGCAGGAAGCCCGTGTCCAGGCGGAAACGCGTGCCGCCCGCTTCACGCCATGCGGTGAACACCGTATCGAAGTTGCCCACCAGCGCCATCGCGAGCGTCATCAATTGCGCGACCGGCCACTCGAGTGCCGTCGTCAGCACCTGCG
>NZ_JBGFFG010000016.1:0-19287 GCF_056175765.1 Pseudoxanthomonas sp. LjRoot204_2
GTGAAGCGCAGGCGGATGCGGCTGCCCTCGACCAGCGTGGGCGCGACCACCAGCCGGACCTCGCCGTCGTCGGTGAACTTCACCGCGTTGCCGGCCAGATTCAGCAGCACCTGGCGCAGGTGGCCCGCATCGCCGCGCAGCTTGAGCGGGATGGCATCGTCCACCACGCCTTCGTAGCGGACCTGCTTTCCACGGGCCTGCGGCATGAGGATCAGGCCGATGCTCTCGACCAGTTCGCGTGGCGAGAACTCCACGACGTTGAGCTTGACCTTGCCCGCTTCGATCGCGGAGATGTCCAGCACGTCCTCGACTAGTCCCAGCAGCGTCCGGGTCGATGCCTGGATCGTGGACAGGCACTCGCGCTGTTCGGCATCCAGACGCGTGGTCGCCAGCAGTTCGGACATGCCGGCGAGACCATTGAGTGGCGTGCGGAACTCGTGGCTCATGTTGGCCAGGAACCGGCTCTTCGCTTCGTTCGCGCGGCGCGCTTCGTCGGTGGCGCGCGTCAGGTCGCGCAGCAGGCCGGACAGGTACATCGGCACGGCGATCAGGCCCAGCACCAGGCCGACGCCCAGCGTCAGGTTGCTGCGCCAATAGTCGTTCATCAGCACCACCGCCCCGAAGGCGGTGCTCGCCATCGCCACGGCGACGACCAGATAGCGGTTGCCGTAGCGCAGTCCGTTGCCGACGGTGATCCACATCAGGACCACGTAGGCCCACGACAGGGGCTCGCCCATGCCGTTCATCGCCGCCGCCAGCAGGCCGTAGTCGGCGATCATGCCCAGCGCACGGCGCGCGTGCGATTTGCCAGGCTGCACCAGCAACCACGCGAAGATGCCCAGGCCATTGACCAGGCCCGAGGTGATGATGGTCAGGACGATGGTGTACTCGTCCGCAGRCAACGCGGCGCGCGAGGAAGGCAGCAACGCGTAGACGAGGATGATGGTGATCAGCGCGACCCGGATCAGCGCTTGGCCGTGCTCACTGTCGCCGCGATGCGCCAGTCGGGATTTGATCCAGGCAAGGGGATTCGTCATGGCTCACTCCATCCCTGGACGGCTCTGCACCGTCGAGTAACGTTCGCAAATGTCGTCGAGCCGCGCCCGCCCGCGAATCAGCGCGTCGACGCAGGCCGGATCGAACAGGCGGCCACGCTGGGCGTACAGGTAGGCCAAGGCCGCATCCTTGTCCCAGGCCTTCTTGTACGGACGCGGCGAAATCAGGGCATCAAAGACGTCCGCAACCGCCACTATCCTCGCTTCCAACGGGATCTGCTCGCCCACGAGGCCATCGGGATAACCTCTGCCGTCGTAGCGCTCGTGGTGGCGCAGCGCGATCAGCGCGCCGGTCTGGATGAAGCGGTTCTGGCTGCCCGACAGCAGSTGGTGGCCGATCTTCGGGTGGCGGCGCATGACATCGGTTTCGTCGGCCGTCAGCGGTCCGGCTTTCATCAGGACCGAATCCGGGATCGCGATCTTGCCCATGTCGTGCAGCGGCGCCGCCATTTCGATGGTGCGCACCTCGTCTTCGGGCAGCCCCAGTTGCTCGGCGATCAGGCCGGCCACGTGGGCCATGCGTTCCAGGTAGGCGCTGGTGCCGCTGTCGCGGTACTCGATGGCGCGGGCCAGCCGCGAGAGCGTCTCGCGCTCGCGCTCCTCGACCTCGTGCATGCTGGACAGCAGGCGCTGCTCCAGCGACAGGGCACGCTGCTTCACGTTCTCGGACTGCTGGCGGAGCTGCAGCAGGTTGCGGCAGCGGGCACGCAGCTCGCGCGGGCGCACCGGCTTGACGAGGAAATCGATGACGCCCGCCTCGAGGGCGGCCTGGCGGATCGGCTCGTCGCCGACCACCGTGATCAGGATGATCGCGATGTCACGATGCATCGGCAGCCGGCGGAAGCGGCGCGCGAATTCCAGCCCATCCATGCCCGGCATGCGGTAGTCCAGCAGCAGCAGGTCGGTCCGGTTCTTCTCGCACCATTCCAGTGCGGCCAGCGGATCGCCGAAATCATGGACGGCCAACTCGGACGCGATGTCCTCGATGACATGGCGCAGCATGGTGCGCGCGGACGTCTGATCGTCGACGATGACGATGTTCAAAGCGTTACCTGCCCCTTGTGGCCACAGCATGTGGCTGTCGGGCAAGGATACTCCGGCGGCGGCGGCACTCGCATCCAACATGGCGGAAGTCCTGTTCGGCGGTACGGTCCCGGGTCGGGTCCGTGATCCACGAAGGGAACCGATGCCAATCGCGGGGCCCCCTCCCCTGATCTCTATCGGCGCGGACGACGGAAAATTGACCGTCCTGCGCGTCAATCGACGCAGGAAGCGTGCCAGCCGCCCCAGCGGCCTGTCCGGCCTCCACACATTGACCTCCGTCACAGATTGGGGTCCTTGCACCCCGCCCCGGCAGGAGCGGATGCCGAAACGCAGCGCCGCAGGACAGCCGTGCCTGCGTCATGGACCCGTCGCGTCATCCCGCCAGGTTCCCTTTCTGCCCCATAGCGTCACTCGCGGCGGAACAGGCGCGCCTGTTCAGCCGTTGCTTTCGGGGCGCATGTAAGGGAAAAGCAGCACGTCCCGGATCGAGTCCGAACCCGTCAGCAGCATCACCAGCCGGTCGATGCCGATGCCGAGCCCACCGGTGGGCGGCAGGCCGACTTCCAGCGCACGGATGTAATCGGCGTCGAAGTGCATGGCTTCGTCGTCGCCGCCCTCCTTGGCCTGGACCTGGGCCATGAACCGGGCCGCCTGGTCTTCCGGGTCGTTCAATTCGGAGAAGCCGTTGGCGATTTCCTTGCCGTTGATGAACAGTTCGAAGCGGTCGGTGTAGCCCGGCTGGTCGTCGTTGGCGCGAGCCAGCGGCGAAACCTCGACCGGATGGTCAGTGATGAAGGTCGGCTGGACGAGCGTGTGCTCCACGGTCTTCTCGAAGATCTCCAGCAACAGCTTGCCCCAGCCATACGACGGCTTGACGTGGATCTTCAGCCGTTCGCAGTGGCGCGCCAGCGCGTCGCGATCGGTGCAGTCCGCCGCCGTGATCTCGGGATTGTGGTGGCGGACGGCTTCGTCCATGCGCCAGCGGCGGAATGCCGGCTCCAGGTCGATGTCCTGGCCGTCCCAGGCCACCTGGCCGGTACCCAGCACCTCGTGCGCCACATCGCGGATGACGCCCTCGGTCAGGTCCATGATCTCGGTATAAGTGGCGTACGCCTCGTACAACTCGAGCATCGTGAACTCGGGGTTGTGCCGCGTGCTTACACCCTCGTTGCGGAAATTGCGGTTGATCTCGTAGACGCGCTCCAGCCCGCCGACGACCAGGCGCTTCAGGTACAGCTCCGGCGCTACGCGCAGATAAAGGTCCAGGTCCAGCGCGTTGTGGTGCGTGGTGAACGGCTTGGCCGCGGCGCCGCCGGGGATGTAATGCATCATCGGCGTTTCGACTTCCAGGAAACGCCGCGTATCCAGCCATTCGCGGATCGCGCGGATGATCCGCGAGCGCTTGATGAACACGTCGCGCGCTTCCGGCGTGACGATCAGGTCCACGTAGCGCTGGCGGTAGCGCTGCTCCACGTCGGACAGGCCATGCCACTTGTCCGGCAGGGGGCGCAGCGATTTCGTCAGCAGGCGGAAGGCGTCGGCTTTCACCGACAGTTCGCCGGTCCGGGTGCGGGTCAGCCCACCTTCCACACCGACGATGTCGCCGACGTCCCAGCCCTTGAAGGCATCGTACGTCTCACCCAGCGTGTTGGCCTGCAGGAACAGCTGGATGCGCCCCGACTCGTCCTGGATCTGCACGAAGCTGGCCTTGCCCATCACGCGCTTGGCCATCAGGCGCCCGGCCAGCTTCACGCGCCGACCACTGCCTTCCAGCGCCTCGCCGGTCCACAGTTCGGCATCCTCGTACTGCGTCTGCAGGTCGCCCGCATAGTCGCTGCGGCGGAAGTCGTTGGGAAACGCGATGCCCTGCCCGCGCAGCGCCGTCAGTTTGGCGCGGCGCTCGGCGATGAGGCTGTTCTCGTCGACGGCGGGCTGCGTGGCTGGGGTCTGATCGGTCATGGTGTAGGAAATCGAAGAAGGCGATGTAGGAGCGGCACATGGCCGCGATGCTCTTGCAGGATTATCGTTCAAAGCATCGCGGCCATGGGCCGCTCCTGCAAAAGGCGGGTGCGCTCGCGGATCAAGCGTCGATGCGTTTCGACCCTGCTTCCAGGCCGGATTTCAGGCTGGCCTCGACGAACTCGTCCAGGTCGCCATCCAGCACCTTCTGGGTATCCGAGCGTTCCACGCCGGTGCGCAGGTCCTTGATGCGGCTCTGGTCCAGCACGTAGTTGCGGATCTGGYTGCCCCAGCCGATGTCGGACTTGGTCGCCTCCACCGCATCGCGCTCGGCGTTGCGCTTCTGGATCTCGAGTTCGTACAGCTTGGCGGCCAGCATCTTCATCGCGTTGTCGCGGTTCTGGTGCTGGCTGCGGCCGGTCTGGCAGGCCACGACTATCCCGGTCGGCACGTGAGTGATGCGCACGGCCGATTCGGTCTTGTTTACGTGCTGGCCACCTGCGCCGGACGAGCGGTACACGTCGGTCTTCAGGTCGGCCGGGTTGATGTCGATGTCGATGTTGTCGTCGACTTCCGGCGACACGAACACCGAGGTGAAGCTGGTATGGCGGCGGTTGTCCGAATCGAAGGGCGACTTGCGCACCAGGCGGTGCACGCCGGTTTCGGTCTTCAGCCAGCCGTAGGCGAAGTCGCCTTCTACCCGCAGCGTGGCCGACTTGATGCCGGCGACGTCGCCACCGCTGGCTTCCATCAGTTCGGTCTTCCAGCCGCGCGACTCGCACCAGCGCAGGTACATGCGCAGCAGGATTTCCGCCCAGTCCTGCGCCTCGGTGCCGCCGGCACCGGCCTGGATGTCGACGAACGCATTCGAGCTGTCCATCTTGCCGGAGAACATGCGCTGGAATTCCAGCTTGTCCACGTGCACGGCATAGCGCTCCACGTCGGCCACCACAGCATGGGCCGTATCCTCGTCGTTCTCCATCTCCGCCAGTTCCAGCAGTTCGCCGGCGCCGGTCAGGCCCTCCTCGATATCGCGGATGCCATTGACGGTCTTGTCCAGCAGCGAACGCTCGCGGCCCAGTTGCTGGGCGTACTCGGCGTTGTTCCAGATATCCGGGCTTTCCAGCTCGCGGTTTACTTCTTCTAGGCGCTCGCGCTTGGCATCGTAGTCAAAGATACCCCCGGAGCGAGGCCAACCTGTCCTGCAGGTCGGCGATGCGCTGGCGGATGGGATTCAGCTCGATCATGGGTGCTGGGACGGGGGAAAGGAATCGGTCGGCAAGGATACCAGAGCCACGCAGTACGCCGCCCCCGGAAGGATGCGCTGGAACGGGAATTGCAGGATGCCGGGGGCGTCCCTCCGAGAGCCGCTCCGCTCATGCCGACTCCCGCCGCCCTGCCCGCTCCGCTGCTGCCCTGCCTGCTCGGCCTGGCGTTGTTGCTGAGCCTGCCGTCCTCGCGCGCCCAGGGCACGCAGCCTGCCGTGCACGACCGCGCAGCCGCGGTGACGCGCTGCCTGCAGCTGCGTCGCGATGCGCCTCCGGTGGCCGTGCAGCTCGCGGAGTCGCTGCTGGCGGAACCGGACCTGTCAGTCGAGGACGAGGTGAAAACACTGAGCTGCCTCGGCATCGCCGCGGGCCTGACCGGTGATCGGGCAAGCGCAGTGGACGCGGGCGAACGGATGGAGCGGCGCATGGCCGAACATCCCGGACTGCCACCGGAATTCCGTGCGCGTGCGTTCTCCCAGGCGGGCTCCATCTTCCATGGCGCCGGTCAGATCCACCGCGCGGAATCCGCCTACCTGAAGGTGCAGACCCTGGCCGCGCAGCTCGACACCGACGAAGCCGCGCTGTTCCAGGCCACCACGCTGGCCAACATTGGCCTGATCCACGCCGACTATCTCGACTCGCCCGATGTCGCCGACGACTACTACCGCCAGGCGCTGGCCGCCGCGGCGCCGGTCGGACTGGAAGATCCCCTGATCCTGCACAACCATGCGCTCAACCTGATCCGGTTGGGACGCATCGACGAGGCGCTTGCGGTGATCGACCAGGGCGAGGCCGTGGCGGTCCGCAAGCGCGCGCAATCGGTCATGGATCGCCTGCGCGCCGAGCGGGCGGGCATCTGGATCACGCAGGGGCGGCTGGCGCAGGCCCGCCCGGTGCTCGAGGCCGCCGTCCGGTCGCAGCAGACCAACGCCGATACCCCTGGCCTGGCCGGTTCACTGGCCAAACTCTCCACGCTGCAGCGCCTGTCCGGCGATCGCTCGACCGCCCTGGCCACCGCCCGCCGCGCGTGGTCCAGCGTGGACGGGACGCCCCAGCCGCAGAAGCAGCGGGAAGTGCTGCGCGCCTGGATGGCAGCACACGCTGCGCTCGGCCAGGCCGATCAGGCGATGGCAGTCGGTGCGCGCCTGCATGCCCTGGAAATGGAGACGCTCAAGGCGCAGCGGCTGGAACTGCTGGCGGACCTGCAGGCACGCAGTGAAAGCGCGGCGGCCCAGCGCGAACTGGAGAGCATGCGCCATGAGGCGCAGGTGCGCGGATTGAACGATGAGAAATCCCGCCTCATGCGCCGGGCCGGCATCGCCCTGCTGGTGTTGCTGGTGCTGGCCGGCGTCGGCTTCGGGCTGCTGCAACGGCGCAAGAACAGGCAGTTGCGCAAGGTGAGCGCAACCGATCCGCTTACCGGCGTGCGCAACCGGCGCGCCGCCACCGAGGCCTTGAAGGCGATATCCCTGCAGCGGCCGGTGGCGGGCACGCGCCACGTGCTGTTCCTGATCGACATCGATCACTTCAAGCAGGTAAACGACAGCTTCGGCCACCATGCTGGGGACCAAGTACTGGTGGCCCTGGCCCGTCGCCTGCGCGACATCGCCCGGTCCGACGATGTCATTGCGCGCTGGGGCGGTGAGGAATTCCTGATGGCGTGCGCCGACCTGACCGAGGCGCAGGCCTGCACGGTCGCCTCGCGACTGCATGAAGCGCTGTGCGAAGTGCACGAACTCGCGCCACGCCAGCGCTGGTCTCTGACCGTGTCGCTGGGGTTCGCGCCTTTCCCGTTCTTCGACAACGCCAGCTGTGGGTGGGACTACGCCCTGCGCATGGCCGACCGCGCCCTGTATGCCGCCAAGGACCGCCGCAACGCCTGGGCAGGCCTGTGGGGGCGCTGCCTGCCGGCGGGCATCCCGCTGCAGACCGTGCTGGAGTCGCCAGAGGATGCGGTGCGCAGCGGCGCCATCGAACTGGTGGCCAGCTACGCCGTGGAGCGGTTGCCGCAGGTGCCGGCCACGCGGGCCGCATGAGCTAGCACGCGTCGGCGCYGGTCCGCTGGCGCAGGTCCTGCCGGTGGCGTCGGCTGCAAGGCAAGGCGCTGCCATCCTTCATGTGGACGCGCGCGTCGCCGGTATCCAGCGGTTCGATCGAGGCCACCTGGTCCAGACTGACGATGTAGCTGCGATGGATGCGGGTGAAGCGGCGCGGATCCAGGCGCGCTTCGATGCCGGCGATGGTGCTGCGCAGGGGATAGTCGTGGCCGCGCACGCGGAGGTTCACGTAATTGCCCGCGGCCTGAAGCCACTCGATGTCGTTGGCCGCCACCAGGAACTCGCGCCCGAGCTTGCGCACCAGGAAACGCTCCGGCTTGTCGACCGGCTCCAACGGGAGGCCCTCGTCGGGTTCGGCGAGCAGGCTGGCTTCGCCCTGCCAGCGGCGCAGCAGGAAGCGATACCCCTCCACGGCCACCACGATGGTGGCGAAGCTGCGTGCATCCTTGAGGTACTCATAGGCCAGCTCGCGCGGCCATGGACCGAAGTCGTAGGCCATCCCCTGCATGCGGTACGCCAGCACACGCAGGGCGACCATGCCGACCACGTGCACCAGGCAGACCACGAGGCTGGCGACCGCGTATTCCCCCAGCCGCGTACGCCAGTTCTCCCAGTGCAGCGGGCGCCAGCGGGTGTACGCAACAATGGCCGGGATCAGCACCAGCAGCCACACCAGGGCGCTGCTGGTTTCCCAGACCACCGGCTCCCAGGCCTGGATGCCCGAATCGCCGCGCCGGAGCTCCATCAACGTCGTCAGGCTGTTGGCGATGCAGTTGGCGGCCGTCACCGCGACCCAGAATCCCGCTTCGACCCACCGCTTCCACGGCAGGTAGCGTTCGTAGGTCAGCGTGTCCTTGTGGTTCATGCGCGCATTCTAGCGGTCGCCTTTCGAGGTAGGCAGGRCGATTCGTCCCCATTGTCCGCGGCTCGTCACTGCGGCCACGCGATCCATCCCTTCATGCTGGCCGCGGGCGGCACGTGCGGCGACGCTGCCGCCTTCCCTGAAAACGGAGAACGCCATGCAACGTCGCCACGATCTGGACTGGGTCAGGGTCTGCGCCTTCGCGCTACTGGTCCTTTACCACGTGGGCATGTACTACGTGACCTGGGACTGGCACGTGAAAAGTCCGGCCGCCAGCGATGCGCTGGAGCCTTTAATGCTGCTCAGCTCACCCTGGCGGCTGTCGCTGTTGTTCCTAGTGTCGGGTGCGGCGACCGCATTCCTGCTGGGCAAGGCGCAGCGGACCGCACAGGCGGCGGGCACGCGCCTTCGTTTCCTCGGCGCCCGCTCGTGGCGGCTGWTGSTGCCGCTGGCCTTCGGCATGCTGGTGATCGTACCGCCGCAGGCCTATTACGAAGTGGTGGAACAGCTTCCCGGCGGCTACCACGAGGGCTACCTGGCGTTCTACGCGCGCTACCTGAGCGCTTACGACGACTTTTGCGATGCGGAGGGCTGCCTGGATCTCCCCACCTGGAACCATCTGTGGTTCGTCGCCTATCTCTGGGTCTACACCGTGGTGCTGTGGCTGCTTTGGCGACTGGCACCGCGTGCCCTCGACGCGATTGGCGGACGACTCGCGAGTGCGCTGTCCGGACCGGGCGTGGTGGTCTGGCCGTGCCTGTTCCTGGGCATGGCGCGGATCCTGCTGGTCTCCCGGTTCGAGCAGACGCATGCACTGGTGGATGACTGGTACAACCATGCGCAGTACTTCGGCGTGTTCGTGCTCGGCTTCCTCATCGCCCGTGCGGAGGGGGTGTGGCAGGCGATCGAGCGGTTTCGCTGGATGGCGGTGGTCACATGGTTGGCCAGCTGGGCCGGGCTGATCGCCTACTTCACCCGTTTCGCCGACGTCGATCCGCCCGAATGGTTGCGCATGACGATGCGCATGGCGTGGGCGTTGAACCAGTGGTGCGCCATCGTCGCGGTGCTCGGCTTCGCGCATCGCATGCGGCCCGGCGACAGTCCGGCGCTGCGCTACCTGGTGGCGGCAGTGTTCCCCGTCTACATCCTGCACCAGACGGTCATCGTCGTCGTGGCGCATCACCTGAAACCGCTGGCGATTCCTCCGTTGGCGGAGGGCCCGCTGCTGGTCGCGATCACCTTCGCGGCATGCTTCGCCGGGTACGAGGCCATCCGCCGCGTGCGCTGGCTGCGCCCCCTCTTCGGCCTCACGCGCGCGAAAGCAGTGCCTGCACGCCCGCCGCTGGCGACGCGAACGTCGTGACGCAGCCTCAGTCGGGCGCGCGCCAGTGGCGCAGCAGCAACTGGATGCCGCGACGGTCGCGCCAGTCGTCGGTATCCAGCTGGTAGGCAGCATGGATGCGCGCGGGCGGGGGCGTGTCGTRCCAGCCGTTGAAATGGATCGCGTTCAATGGCGTCGCGTGGCCGGTTGCCCTGAGCGAGAACTTCAGGTGCTTCTCGCCGACCACGCGCCAGTCCAGGACGTCGAACACGCCGTCGAACATCGGCTCGGGGAACCCCTGCCCCCACGGACCGGCACTGCGCAGGAGATCGGCATGAAGGCGATCGAGTTCATCGCCGCCCAGTTCGCCATCGCTCAGCACCTCCTCGCGCAGCAGATCGTCGTCGAGCAGCGCACTGGCGTGCCGCTGCAGCGCGTCGCGGAACCTCGGCAGGTCGCTTTCGTCGAGCGACAGCCCCGCTGCCATGGCGTGGCCGCCGAAACGGTGGATCAGGCCCGGGTGCGCGATATCCACCGCAGCCAAGGCATCCCGGACATGGAATCCGGGGATGGAACGGGCGGAGCCGCGCAAGGTCGTACTGCCGGGCTCGGCCGGCGCGAACGCGATCACCGGCCGATGCAGCCGCTCCTTGATCTTGGATGCCACCAGGCCGACGACGCCCGGATGCCATTCCGGATCGAACAGGCAGGGCGCGAGCGGTACGGGTGCGCCCTGCCCGTCGTCGATGCGGGCCAGCGCGGCATGGGCCTCCTCGACCATCTGCTGCTGCACGCCGCGCCGCTCGGCATTGATGCCTTCCAGTACGCGGGCCATCTCATCGGCCTGGGTCGCGTCATCGGTCAGCAGGCAGGCGATGCCCAGCGCCATGTCCTCCAGCCGTCCTGCCGCGTTCAGGCGCGGTGCGATGGCGAAGCCGATATCGGACGTCGTCAGGCGCGCCGGGTCGCGGCCCGACACGCGCATCAGCGCCTGGAGACCTGCGCATCCCTGCCCCGCGCGCAGGCGGCGCAGGCCTGCACCGACCAGGGCGCGATTGTTCGCATCCAGCGGTACCAGGTCCGCGACGGTACCGACGGCGACGAGGTCGAGCAGCGTGGCCAGGTCCGGCTCCGACTGCCCGGACACGCTCCGCTCGCGCAGCACGCGGCGCAGCGCCAGCAGCACGTAGAACATCACCCCGACGCCCGCCAGCATCTTGCTGGGGAACGGGTCGCCGCGCAGGTTGGGATTGACGATGACGTCGGCCGGCGGCAATCGCTCGCCGGGCAGATGGTGATCGGTGACCAGCACCTGCCAGCCGCGCGCCTTGGCGGCAGCGATGCCGGCATGGCAAGCGATGCCATGGTCGACGGTCACCAGCAGGTCGGGCTGCAGCGCGGCCAGTTCATCCACCAGCGAGGGCGACAGGCCATAGCCATGCACCATGCGGTTCGGCACCGCGGGCGTCACGCGGCGCGCGCCGAGCAGGCAGAGGCCGCGTACACCGACCGCGCAGGCGGTCGCGCCATCGCAGTCGAAGTCGCCGACGATGACGATGTGGCGGTCCTGTGCGATGGCATCGGCGAGCAGCGCGGTCGCTTCCGGCAGTCCACCGAGCAGGTCGGGCGGCAGCAGGTGCGCCAGCCGCGGCTGCGCCTGGTCGAGCGACCGCGCACCCCGCGCTTCATAGATCCGCCGCAGCAGTGGCGGCACGCTGTCGGGCCACTGCCCGCCCTCGGCAAGCGGGCGCCGGCGGATCCGCGGTGACGGGGTCATGCCGGGACGTGGTCCGGGCGCACCGTGTCCAACCGCTGCAGGGGCCTGCGCCACAGGCGCCAGCGTTGTTCGCGGCGCAGCGAGAACAGGGTGCCGTCCTCGAAGTCCAGGGTCAGCGCATCGAGTTCGCGCTTGCGCAGCGCATCGAGCAGCGGGCGCAATGCATCGCGGCATAGCAGGTCCAGATTGCGCAGATGGCGCAGGTCGATCAGCGCGTCGACGCCGCCTTCGCCGTTGGCATGCCCGGCCTCCACGCCCGCTACCTGGGCCAGCGATTGCAGCAGCACGTCGTTGCCCTTGACCTGCCGGAACCCGGTACGCACCGCATCCGGCAGCACGCCGCCACCCCAGAACCACAGCGAGTTCACCGGCGCCTTGCCCTGCGCGGCGCGGTGGGCATTCCACGGATGGTTGTGCAGCATCACCTGCGCTTCGCTCAGCAAGGCGCGCCAGCGCCGGCCGGCATCACCGTCGGGCAGGTGTGCGAACAGGTCGTCGCCCAGCACGTCGCCCGCGGGCACGAAGGGCGGCAGTTTCGCTTCCAACGGCAAGCGCAGGTACCAGCGGGCCGGATGGGGCGCATCCAGCAGCATGCCCGCGTCGCCGAACAGCAGCTTGAGCGCGGGCAACAGCTGGGCAGTGTCGTCAGCGTCGAGCGCCAGTGCTTCGCCGTAGGCCAGCATGCGCGCGCCGGCCATGTCGGGCGAAACGCGCGCCGGATCGGCGCGCAGCCACATCGCGCCGGCCGCATCGCGCGCATCGTGCTGGCGCGTGAGCGCGGCCACCGGCCAGTGGTCCGGTATCAGCTGGAACTGGCGGCGCAGTTGCGCGCGCTCCCCCGCCTCGCTTGCTGCACGGTCGGCACGGCCCAGGGCCTTCGCGAGATCGGGCGGCAGGACCTGCCCGACCAGGCGGGTGCGTGCGGGCAGCAGCAGGGTGGCCTGGGCCATGATGGGGCGGCCGGGGTCAGTCGGCGTAGGAAACGCTGATGATTTCGTACTCGCGCTGGCCGGCGGGCGCATCGATGGTGACCGAATCGCCTTCGTGCTTGCCGATCAGGGCGCGGGCCAGCGGCGACGAGATCGCGATCAGGCCCAGCTTGATGTCGGCCTCGAGGTCGCCAACGACCTGGTAGCGCTTCTCTTCATCGGTATCCACGTCCGCCAGCACCACCTTCGCGCCGAACACGATGCGCGAGCCGGCGTTGAGCTTGCTCACGTCGATGATCTCGGAATGCGAAAGCTCGCCTTCCAGCTGCTTGATGCGGCCTTCGATGAAACCCTGCTGCTCGCGGGCGGCATGGTATTCGGCGTTTTCCTTCAGGTCGCCGTGCGCACGCGCCTCGGCGATCGCGGTGATCACCTCGGGGCGCTTGACCGTCTTCAGAAGGTCCAGTTCCTGGCGCAGGCGCTGTGCGCCCTGCATCGTCAATGGGGCTCTCACCCTTGAAGCTCCTTGTGCAGTTCCTGCAACGCCAGCACCGGGCCCGTGCCACGGTATTCCAGCGAATGCACCAGCGCCTTGGCGCCGGCGACGGTGGTCGAATAGGTGACGCGGTGCTGCAGGGCCTCGCGCCGGATGGAGAAGGAGTCGGCGATGGCCTGGCGTCCTTCCGTGGTGTTGACGATATACACGATTTCGCCGTTCTTGATCAGGTCGACCACGTGCGGCCGCCCCTCCAGCACCTTGTTGATCTGCTCGCAGTCGATGCCACGCTCACGCAGCCACGACGCGGTGCCGGCGGTCGCGACGATGGAGTAGCCGCGGCCGACCAGTTCCTGCGCCACCGGCAGCACGCGCTTCTTGTCCGGGTCGCGTACCGAGATGAACACCTTGCCCACCGGCGGCGCCTTGATGCCGCCGGCTTCCTGCGCGCGCGCCATGGCGGCACCGAAGCTCCGGCCGACGCCCATCACCTCACCGGTGGAGCGCATCTCCGGCCCGAGGATCGGGTCCACGCCCTGGAACTTGGCGAACGGGAAGATCGCTTCCTTGACCGAGTAGTAGTCGGGCACGATTTCCTTGGTGGCGCCCTGCCCGGCCAGCGTCTTGCCGGCCATGCAGCGTGCCGCGATCTTGGCCAGCGGCATGCCGGTGGCCTTTGAGACGAACGGCACGGTGCGCGACGCGCGCGGATTCACTTCCAGCAGGTAGACGATGTCGTCGCTGCCGTCCTCGCTCGCCTGGATGGCGAACTGGGTATTCATCAGGCCGACCACCTTCAGTGCCTTGGCCAGCTCGACCACCTGGCGGCGCAGTTCGTCCTGCGTCTTCGCGGACAGCGAATACGGCGGCAGCGAGCACGAGGAGTCGCCCGAGTGCACGCCGGCCTCCTCGATGTGCTCCATCACGCCGCCGATCAGCACGTTGCCGTCGGCGTCGGCGATGATGTCCACGTCCACTTCGACCGCGTTGTCGAGGAAGCGGTCCAGCAGCACCGGCGAATCATTGGAGACCTTGACCGCGTCGCGCACGTAGCGCGCCAGGTCGGATTCGCCGTACACGATCTCCATCGCACGGCCGCCCAGCACGTACGACGGGCGCACGACCAGCGGGTAACCGATCTCGCGCGCCAGCAGCAGGGCTTCCTGATCATTGCGGGCGATGCGGTTCGGCGGCTGCTTGAGGCCCAGCGAATCCACGAGTTGCTGGAAGCGCTCGCGGTCCTCGGCGAGGTCGATCGAGTCGGGGCTGGTACCGATGACGGGCACGCCGTTGGCTTCGAGCGCGCGCGCCAGCTTCAGTGGGGTCTGGCCGCCGTACTGCACGATGACGCCCTTCGGCTGCTCCAGTTCGACGATGGCCAGCACGTCTTCCAGCGTCAGCGGCTCGAAGTACAGGCGATCGGAGGTGTCGTAGTCGGTGGAGACGGTTTCCGGGTTGCAGTTGACCATGATGGTCTCGAACCCGTCCTCCCGCAGCGCGAGCGCCGCATGYACGCAGCAGTAGTCGAACTCGATGCCCTGGCCGATGCGGTTGGGCCCTCCGCCGAGGATCATGATCTTGTCGCGCGTCGTCGGCTCCGCTTCGCACTCGTCCTCGTACGTCGAGTACAGATACGCGGTGCTGGTGGCGAACTCGGCCGCGCACGAATCCACGCGCTTGTAGACCGGCTTCACGCCCAGCGCCTTGCGCAGGACACGCACGGCGGTTTCGTTGGTGTTCGCCAGCTGGGCCAGGCGCGCATCGGAGAAACCCATCCGCTTCAGGTGGCGCATGCGCGCCTTGTCGAGCGAACCGAGACCGTCGGTGGCCAGCTGGCGCTCGGTCGCGATGATCTCCTCCATCTGGTCGAGGAACCAGGGATCGATGAACGACAGCGCATGCACCTGCTCGACCGTCATGCCGGCGCGGAACGCATCGGCCACGTAGAACAGGCGTTCCGGACCCGGCGCCTTCAGTTCCCGGCGCAGCGTGGCCAGGTCGTCTTCGTCGGCCAGGTCCAGTCCGGTGGGATCGAGGCCGACCTTGCCGGTTTCCAGGCCCCGCAGTGCTTTCTGCAGCGATTCCTGGAAGGTACGACCCATCGCCATCACCTCGCCCACCGACTTCATCTGGGTGGTGAGGCGCGCATCGGCCTGGGGGAACTTCTCGAACGCGAACCGCGGGATCTTGGTGACCACGTAGTCGATCGCCGGCTCGAACGACGCCGGCGTCAGGCCGCCGGTGATCTCGTTCTTCAGTTCATCCAGCGTGTAGCCCACCGCCAGCTTGGCAGCGACCTTGGCGATCGGGAAGCCGGTTGCCTTGGACGCCAGCGCCGACGAACGCGAAACGCGCGGGTTCATTTCGATGACGACCACACGGCCTGTCTGCGCGTTGATGCCGAACTGCACGTTCGAGCCACCGGTATCCACGCCGATCTTGCGCAGCACGGCGATGGAGGCGTCGCGCAGGCGCTGGTACTCCTTGTCGGTCAGCGTCTGCGCCGGAGCGACGGTGATACTGTCGCCGGTGTGCACGCCCATCGGGTCCRGGTTTTCGATGGAGCAGACGATGATGCAGTTGTCCGCGGTATCGCGGACCACTTCCATCTCGAACTCCTTCCAGCCCAGCACCGACTCCTCCACCAGCACTTCGGTGGTCGGCGACAGCTCGAGGCCGCGGGTCACGATGTCGACCAGTTCCTCGCGGTTGTAGGCGATGCCACCGCCGCTGCCGCCCAGCGTGAAGCTGGGGCGGATGATGGTGGGATAGCCGACGCGGGTCTGGATTTCCAGCGCTTCCTCCAGCGTGTGGGCGACCGCGGCCTTCGGACACTCCAAGCCAATCTCACCCATCGCCACGCGGAACAGCTCGCGGTCTTCCGCCATCCGGATGGCGTCGCGCTTGGCGCCGATCAGCTCGACGCCGTACTTCTCGAGCACCCCGTTGTCCGCCAGGTCCAACGCGCAGTTCAGCGCGGTCTGCCCACCCATGGTGGGCAGCAGCGCGTCGGGCTTCTCCTTGGCGATGATCTTCTCGACCGTCTGCCAGTTGATCGGCTCGATGTAGACCGCGTCCGCCATCTCCGGGTCGGTCATGATGGTCGCGGGGTTGCTGTTGACCAGCACCACCCGATACCCCTCCTCGCGCAACGCCTTGCACGCCTGGGCGCCGGAATAATCGAATTCGCAGGCCTGGCCGATGACGATCGGGCCTGCGCCGATGATCAGGATGGTGTTGAGGTCGTTGCGCTTGGGCATGGGGGACTGCTTCCAGGGTTACGGGGCCGAGGCGGTCTTCGCGTTCGGCCCGATGTACTTGTCAAAGAACGCCAGCATCTTGGTGTAGAGGTTGACGTTGTTCTGCAGGTCGCGGAAGCCGTGCGCTTCCTTCTTCTCGACGATCACGTCATCGGGTTTCTTGCCGACCTTGGCCAGTTGCGAAATCAGGAAGTGCATGTTCTTGATAGGCACGCGCACGTCCTTCTCGCCGTGGACCAGCAGGATCGGCACCTTGATGCGCTCCACGCCGTATGCCGGCGACTGCGCCATGCGCTCGGCAGCGGTCGGCGGATAGACGTCCTTCAGGTAGTTGCGACCGCTTTCATGGCCCATGAAGTCCGCGTCSCGCTGCGCGTCGAGGTCGTAGACGCCCACATAGCCCACCGTGCAGCGGTACAGGTCGGGCTCGCGCACCACGCTCATCAGCGCGGCATAGCCGCCGTAGGACGCACCGTAGATGCAGACGCGGTTCGGGTCAGCGATACCTTGCGCGACTGCCCAGCGGACCGCGTCCGTCAGGTCGTCCTGCATGGTGGTGCCCCACTTCCGGTAACCCATGCCTTCGAAGGCGTTGCCGTAGCCGCCGGAGCCGCGATAGTTGACCTGCAGGACGGCATAGCCGCGGTTCGCGAACAGCTGGACCTCGGGATTGAAGCCCCACTCATCGCGCGGGCCATGCGGGCCGCCATGCGGGTTGATGATCAGCGGCAAGTTCTTGCCGCTGCTGTCCTTCGGGATGGTGATGTAGCCGTGGAGGGCAAGACCGTCCCGTGCCTTCACCACGATGGGCTTCATCGGCGACATGTCTTCCGGCTTGATCCAGGCCATGCTGGCGGTCAGGAACTGCGCCTGACCCGTCTGGCGATCGAACAGATACGCCTCGGGCGCCTGCACGTCCGAATAGACCCGCATCATCAGGTAACGCCCGTCATCGGACGGTCGCTGGAAGCGAACGGCCTTGCCGGGGAACGCCTTTGCGAGTCCCGCGTACACTTTCGTCTCCGGATGCTCCGGAGCCACCCAGTCCCAGTAGGGGACACCGTCTTCGTACCACACGCCCAGCAGGGTCTTCTCGTCACTGCTCCACAGATAGCCGGAAGGACTGACGGTGCCGTTGCTGGAGACGGGCGTCTCTTCGCGGGAATCCACGTCGAGCAGGACGATGGTCTCGGGCTTGCCCTGCTCGCCTTTCGCCATGTACACGCGCTTGTTCTGCGCGTCGAAGCCGAGCGGATAGTAGGTTGCACCGTTGCGTTCGCTCTCGTGGACCAGCGTCCACCGATCGCCATCGCGGCGATACGTCACGTTGCGGCCGTCGTTCATCGCGCCGGCCACGAACCGAACCTTGCGGTCATGGTCGACCAGGAAGCTGCCCTGCTCGACCGGTGCATTGGCCACCGTGGTGATGCGGCCGTTGTTGACGTTGAGTTTGGAGAGGAAGGACGTTTCGACGGACCGCTCCACGAGGATCGTATCCGGATCCTCGGGCGTCAGGTCCACGATGCTGTAGCTGTTTCCGTTCGGGATATCCATCCGGCCCGTGCCGTCCAGGTTCGCGGCGTACATGTCGCCTCGCGCGGTCTCGAAGTCGAATCGACCCGTCTTGAACGTCACCACGAACAGCAGGCGCTTGTCGTTGGCCCAGACGACCTGGCGGAAATGGCGGTTCTCGCCATAGTCGAACTTGCCGACGATGGCCTGGTCCGCAACCCGCACGATGGCGAGCAACGTGCGATCGGCCTGGGGAACGTTCACCGCCATGTGCTTCCCGTCGGGAGAAAGCGCGACGGAGGTGAACTGGGGATCCTTGAAGAAATCCTGGATCGGAATCTCACGCGCGAAGCCCTGCACAGGCAACAGCGCGAGCAGCAACAACAGGCGCACCATCATTTTCATCTTCCACTCCCTGAAATGGAAAGGCAGCGATACGCCGCCGTACGGACAATCGATGGCGCTGGGCCATCCCCCTTCACGATTACCTCGCCTGCTCCATGCAGACAATGAAACGATCGAACAGCGGTGAGACATCATGCGGCCCCGGCGATGCCTCCGGGTGGCCCTGGAACGAGAAGGCCGGCGCGTCTGTCAGCTCGATGCCCTGGTTGGTGCCGTCGAACAGCGAGCGATGGATGACACGCACGTTGGCCGGCAGCGAGGCCTCGTCCACGGCGAAGCCGTGATTCTGCGACGTGATCATCACGCGGCCGGTATCGATGTCCTGCACCGGATGGTTCGCGCCGTGGTGGCCGTGGCCCATCTTGAGGGTCTGTGCGCCGGCGGCCAGCGCCAGCAGCTGGTGGCCGAGGCAGATGCCGAACGTCGGGATCTTCCTCGCGATGAATTCGCGGATGGCGGTGATGGCGTAGTCGCACGGCGCCGGATCCCCCGGGCCGTTGGACAGGAACACGCCGTCGGGCTGCAGCGCGAGCACGTCGGCCGCGCTGGTCTGCGCCGGGACGACGGTGACCTCGCAACCGCGTTCGGCGAGCATGCGCAGGATGTTGTGCTTAACACCGAAGTCGTATGCCACCACCTTGAACTTCGCGGGCGCCTGCACGAAGGCATTGCGGTCCAGGTCGAGCTGGCCATCGCGCCACGGATACGGCTTGTCGGTGCTGACCACCTTGGCCAGGTCCATGCCTTTCAGGCCGGGGAACTTGCGCGCGGCTTCCAGCGCCTTCTCCACGTCGACATCATCGCCCGCCATCAGCGCCCCGTTCTGGGCACCGCGCTCGCGCAGGATGCGCGTCAGCTTGCGCGTATCGATGCCGGCAATGGCCACGATGCCGCGCGTGGACAGCCATTCCGGCAGGGCCTGCTGGTTGCGCCAGTTGCTGGGGCGGCGCGGTACGTCGCGCACGATCAGGCCGGCACACCAGACCTTCGACGCTTCGTCGTCCTGGTCGGTGCAGCCGGTATTGCCGATGTGGGGATAGGTCAGGGTGACGAGCTGGCGGGCGTAAGAGGGGTCGGTCAGGATTTCCTGATAACCGGTCATCGCGGTGTTGAACACCACTTCGCCGACCGAGAGGCCGTCTGCGCCTACGGATTCGCCCTCGAATACGGTGCCGTCTTCGAGTACGAGGATTGCGGGTCGTGTCACGGGGTTCGCCTTGGGGTGGAGGAACCCTGTCCCACCGGCTTGCGGCTGCAAGAAACCGCAGACGCGGCGTTCATCCGGTCCGTGGCGATGGGTAACAGGCGAGCGGGAATTGTACGGAAACGGCCTGTTCAGCGC
>NZ_JBGFFG010000017.1:0-18949 GCF_056175765.1 Pseudoxanthomonas sp. LjRoot204_2
GTACAGATCGATGCGCGCACCTCGGAGCTGAGCGACAAGAACGCGCAGCTCGAACAGGCCGGCGAGGCGAATGCGCGGTTGCTGGAGCAGTTGGCCTACCAGGCCCGCCACGATCCCCTGACCCGGCTTGCCAATCGCCGTGCCGGCGACGCGTTCCTCGCCGAGGCACTCGACACCAGCCGCCGCGAAGGGCGGCCGCTGTCCGTGGCCTTGCTGGACATCGACCACTTCAAGACCGTCAACGACCGTTACGGCCACGCATTCGGCGATGACGTCCTGTCTCAGGTCGCGGCGCTGGCAGGGCAGGCGATCGGCGATCACGACGACGTACTGATCGCACGGTGGGGCGGGGAAGAGTTCCTGGTCTGCCAGCAGTTGCCGTGGTCGACTGCGCGTGCGCGCCTGGACGCCCTGCGCGAAGGCATCGCCCAGGCCGGCATCGACACGCCCGACGGCGGCACGTTGCGATGCACGGTGAGCATCGGCGTCGCGGAACTGGAGGCCGGGCAGGACCTGCGCGACCTGCTACGGGTCGCCGACGAGCGCCTCTACCGCGCGAAACAGCAGGGCCGCAATCGCCTGGTGTCGGGCTGATCAGCGACCGACGAACCGCAGCCCGCCCGCTTCGCCTTCGCCGACGGTTTCAGGATCGGTCACCAGCGCATTCTCGAAGCCGCCGCCGCTGCCGCTGTAGAGCAGGTAGACCGGCTTCTCGTTGCGCAGCAGGTCGATCGCGTTCTGGAAATCGTCCAGGTGATAGTGCAGCTGCGGCTGCGTCCCGTTCAGCCCGTCCTGGGGCAACGCGGCACCGTTGGCATGGAACACCAACTGGCCGATGTATGCGCCGCCGGCCATCAGGCCGATTCGGCGGCGGAAGGTGTTGGCGGAATAGATGACGTGGTACTTCTCGATCTGAGTCGTGGGCATCGTGCCTGTCCTGTGCGTGCATCCCCTGCCTGTCCTTCAACGCAGGGGATGCCGCCCTCAGGCCACGCGCCTCAGTCGCGCAGTTCGGCCACGTAGCACTGCGCCTGCATCTGTTCGAGTACGGCCTGCGCCGCCACCTGCGTGGACACACCGCGGCCGCCGGTAGCCAGGTCGTTGGTGAACACCTGCGCGTTGAGCGCGCCATCCACGGACCGTTCGATGCAGTCCGCTTCCTCATGCAGGCCCAGCGAGTGGCGCAGCAGCAGCGCGCAGCTCAGGATGGTGGCGTAGGGATTGGCGATGCCCTTGCCCGCGATGTCCGGCGCGGAGCCATGGATCGGTTCGTACAGGCCGACCTTGCCGTCGCCCAGCGACGCCGAGGGCAGCAGGCCGAGCGAACCGGCCAGCATCGAGGCCTCGTCGGTCAGGATGTCGCCGAACATGTTCTCGGTGACGATGACGTCGTACTCGCGTGGCTTGGCGAGCAGGTGCATGGCCATCGAGTCCACCAGCTGATGTTCCAGCTTCACGTCGGGGAATTCCTCGTGGCCGATGCGCGTGGCGACGTCGCGCCACAGGCGCGAGGTCTCCAGCACATTGGCCTTGTCGACCGAGACCAGGTAACCACGCCGTTGCCGGGCCAGCTTGAATGCGCTGCGCACCACGCGCTCGATCTCGGTGACCGAATAGCTGCACAGGTCGCTGGCGCCGCGCGCATCGCGGGTCTTCTCGCCGAAGTAGATGCCGCCGGTCAACTCGCGCACCACCACGATGTCCACGCCGGTGAGCAGGTGCGGCTTGATCGGGGAGGCGTTCAGTGCGGCCGGGTGCGGGCGGACCGGACGCAGGTTGGCGAACAGGCCCAGCCCCTTGCGCAGTGCCAGCAGTCCCTGCTCCGGGCGGACCTTGGCGTTCGGGTCCGACCACTTCGGGCCGCCCACGGCGCCGAGCAGCACCGCGTTCGCCTGCTGGCAGCCCTGCAGCGTCGCCTGCGGCAATGGTTCGCCGTGCCTGTCGATGGCGATGCCACCGATGTCGTACTCGTGGAAGTCGAAGGTATGGCCGTGGCGGCGCGCGAGCGCGCGCAGCACGGTGACGGCGGCGGCGGTGACTTCCGGACCGATGCCGTCACCGGGCAGGAGGGCGATGTCAGCGTGCATGGCGGGTGGCCTCGTAGCGTTCGATGTCGGTGTGGCGGGCCAGCAGGTAGCCCAGTTCGTCGACGCCCTGCAGCAGGCAGGTCTGCGCGAAGGCATCGAGCGGGAAGGAAAAGACGTCACCCTGCGGCGTGCGGAGTTCCTTCGCGGCGACATCGACGACGAGTTCGTCGTCGGGGCGCTGCATCAGGGCCTGCACCACTTCTTCCGGCAACACGACCGGCACCAGGCCGTTCTTCAGGCTGTTGTTGCGGAAGATGTCGGCGATCTCGCTGCTGACGATCGCGCGCAGGCCCAGGTCGGTCAGTGCCCAGGGCGCGTGCTCGCGCGAGGATCCGCAGCCGAAGTTGCGGCCGGCCAGCAGGATCTCCCGCCCGGCGTTCGCGGACTGGTTGAAGGGAAACGACGGGTTCGGCGAGCCATCGGCCTGCCAGCGCCAGTCGTTGAATGCGTTCTTGCCCAGCCCCGCACGGTCGGTCGTCGACAGGAAGCGCGCGGGGATGATCTGGTCGGTGTCGATGTTGGTCTGCGCCAGCACCACGCTCTGCGAGCGGATTTCGCGGAAGCCGGCCATCACGCCACCGCCTTCTGGTGGTCGAACAGATCGCGTGGGTCGCTGACCCGTCCGTTCACCGCCGCCCACGCTGCGGTCAGCGGCGATGCCAGCAACGTGCGCGCGCCCGGACCCTGGCGGCCTTCGAAGTTGCGGTTGCTGGTGCTGACGGCCAACTGGCCCGGGGCCACCAGGTCGCCATTCATGGCGATGCACATCGAGCAGCCGGGCTCGCGCCACTCGGCTCCGGCGTCGCGGACCACCTGGTCGATGCCCTCGGCTTCGGCTTCGCGCTTGACGATCTCCGAGCCCGGCACGACCAGCATGCGCACGCCGGCGGCCACCTTGCGACCACGCAGCACCTGCGCCACGTCGCGCATGTCGCGCAGGCGTCCGTTGGTGCAGGAACCGACGAACACCACGTCCACCGGCGTGCCTTCCAGCGCATGGCCGGCACTGAGCTGCATGTAGTCCAGGCCCTTCTTCGCGGCCGCGTCGGCAGGTTCGGGAATCGGCACATCGATCCCGATCGCGGTGCCTGGATGCGTACCCCAGGTCAGAGTCGGCCGGATGTCGGCGGCATCGATTTGGACCTCGGCATCGAACGTGGCGCCGTCTTCGCTGCGCAGCGTCTTCCAGTACGCGACAGCGTCGTCGAACGCCTCGCCCTTCGGTCCGCGAGGCGTGCGCGCGACCCAGTCGAACGTGGTCTGGTCCGGCGCCACCATGCCCGCACGCGCTCCGGCCTCGATCGACATGTTGCACAGGGTCATGCGCTGCTCCATGTCCAGCGCCTCGATGGCGCTGCCACGGAACTCGATGACATSGCCGGTGCCGCCGTTGACGCCGATCACGCCGATCACGTGCAGGACGATGTCCTTGGCGCCGACGCCGGGCGCGAGGGTACCGTCGACGGTGATGGCCATCGTTTTCGGCTTGCGCTGCAGCAGGCACTGGGTGGCCAGCACGTGGCCGACTTCACTGGTGCCGATGCCGAACGCCAGCGCGCCGAACGCACCATGCGTGCTGGTGTGGCTGTCGCCGCAGACGATGGTCATCCCGGGCAGGGTGAAGCCCTGCTCCGGCGCGATGACATGGACGATGCCGCGGTTCGGCGACGCCATGTCGAACAGTTCGATGCCGTGCTCGGCGCAGTTGCGCGCCAGCGTTTCCACCTGCGTTTCGGCCGCCTTGGTGTAGTACGGCAGCTTGCCATCGGCACCGGCGGGCAGGGTGGGCGTAGAGTGGTCCATCGTCGCCTTCGTGCGATCCGGGCGGCGCGGCGACAGGCCACGTGCCTTGAGCTCCGTGAAGGCTTGTGGCGACGTGACCTCGTGGATCAGGTGCAGGTCGATGTAGAGCACGGCGGGAGCGGCGTCGGTCTCGGGGACGACGACGTGGGCTTCCCACAGTTTGTCGAACAAGGTGTGTGGCGCGGTCATGCGGGTTCCGGTGGTGCGTTGGACGGGGTGAAAACAGGGTGGCGCCTCAGGCGGCCGCTGCTTCTTGCTTCTCGGCGCGGCGCTGGCGCAGCAGCCGGTTGGCGACATCCAGCCAGGCCAACGCGCTGGCCTCGATGATGTCCTTGCTGGTGCCGGTGCCTTCGTACTCCTCGCCGTCGCAGCGCACCGACAGGCTGGCTTCGCCGCGCGCATCGGCACCGATGCCCACGCTGTGCACCTGGTAGCTCTCCAACTGCAGTTGCACGCCGGTGGCGGCGGCCAGTGCGCTGAACAGCGCATCGACCGGGCCATTGCCCTGTGCGGTTTCCGAAATGCGGTTGCCGTCCGGATCCGACAGTTCGACCAGCGCGTTGGCGCGGCTCCCGACGTCGCTGATCGTCATCGACGACAGCCGGTAACCATCGCTGACCGGTGCGTCCTGCATCAGCGCCTGCAGGTCGGCGTCGCCGATCACGCGCTGCTTCTCGCACAGGGTCTTGAACTGCTCGAACACCAGCTTCAGCTCGTCCTCTTCCAGCCAGTAGCCCAGCGCACGCAGGCGCTGTTCGACCGCCGCGCGCCCGCTGTGGCGGCCCAGCACCATCTGCGACGACGGCCAGCCCACGTCCTGAGGCTGCATGATCTCGTAGGTGCCGCGGTGGCGCAGCATGCCGTGCTGGTGGATGCCGGATTCGTGCGCGAACGCGTTGGCGCCGACGATGGCCTTGTTGCGCTGGACGGGCATGCCGACCAGGCGCGACAGCAGCTGCGAGGTCGGCACGATGCGGCGGGTGTCGATGCGCGTATCCAGGGTGTAGAACGCGCTGCGGACCTTCAGCGCCATCACCAGTTCCTCGATCGCGCAGTTGCCCGCACGCTCGCCGATGCCGTTGATCGATCCTTCCACCTGGCGCGCACCGCCTTCGATGGCGGCCAGCGAGTTCGCGACCGCCAGGCCCAGGTCGTTGTGGCAGTGGGCGCTGAACACCACCTTGTCGGCGCCGGGTACCTTGGCGATCGCGCGCTCGAACATGCCGCGGATCTCCTCCGGCGTGGTGAAGCCGACCGTGTCCGGCAGGTTGATGGTGGTCGCGCCGGCGGAAATCGCGGCGGCGATCGCTTCGTGCAGGAAGTCCTCCTCGGTGCGGGTCGCGTCTTCGGCGGAGAACTCGATGTCGTCGACATGGCCCCGCGCCATGCGCACATGCTTGTCGATGGATTCCAGTACCTGCTCGCGGCTCATCCGCAGCTTGTGCTCGCGGTGCAGCGGGCTGGTGGACAGGAACAGGTGCAGGCGCGGCTTCGCGCCCGACGCCAGCGTGCGCAGCGAGGTCTCGATGTCGCCCGGCAGGCAACGGGAGAGCACCGCCAGCGTAGTCTCGCGCAGCTCGCGTGCGATCAACGCATGCGCTTCGCGGTCGGACTGCGAGCTGGCGGGAAAGCCGGTCTCGATGATGTCCACGCCCAGGTCGGCCAGGCCGCGGGCCATCACCACTTTCTGCTGCGGCGTCATGCTGCAACCCGGGGATTGCTCGCCGTCGCGCAGCGTGGTGTCGAAAATTCGGATCTGTGCGGGGGTGGGAATGGTCGTGTTCACCAGATGGATTCCTCGTGTACTTCTGTTTCCGTGGCGGCGACCGCGATGCGGCGCGTGCCTGTCTTGATGGGGAGTCTGGCCGCGGCGCGGGCGGGCGCGCGGGGGCTGGGAAGCGAGGGCTCGCCCTCGGCGTTGCGCCGGCGCGGCTTGCGCGGAGGACGCGGTCGCACGTCGGACAGCAGCTGCGCCAGCACGGTCGCGTCGATATTGCCACCAGAAACCACCGCGCACTTGCGCTTGCCGGCGACGCGACGACCGGCGGCCAAGGCCAGCGCACCGGCGCCCTCGGCGATCAGGTGCTCTTCCAGCGCCAAGCGCACCAGCGTCTCGCGCAGTTCGGCTTCGCGCACGGTCACCACGTCGTCCAGCAACTGCGTGCACAGGCGACGGGTGATGAAGCCGGGCACCTTCACCCGCACGCCATCGGCCAGCGAGGCGACCGGATCCTTCGGTGCGGTGTCGCCCTTCATCGCGCGGATCATCGAATCCACGCCCTCGACCTGCGCGCCGACCACGCGCACGCCCTGCGACTTCAGCGCCAGGGCGACGCCCGATGCCAGTCCACCACCGCCGATCGGCACGATGACGACATCCGGGCTGTAGGGTGCGATCTCGATGCCGACCGTGCCCTGGCCGGCGATCACGTCGGGGTCGTCGAAGGCGGACAGGAAGCGGTAGCCATTCTGCTCGGCCAGTTCCTTCGCAAAGGCGAAGGCTTCGTCATAGCTGTCGCCATGCTGGCGCACGGTGGCACCCCAGTGGGCGACGCCGGCGATCTTGGTCTGCGGCGCGCCGTGCGGCATCACCGTGATCGCCTGCACGCCCAGCCGGTACGCCGCCCAGGCCAGCCCTTGCGCGTGGTTGCCTGCGGAGGCGGCGATCACCGGCCTTCGGTCGCCACGCTCGCGGGCGGCCAGCAAGGCGTTCAACGCACCACGGACCTTGTAGGAGCCGGTGCGCTGCAGGTTCTCCAGCTTCAGCATCACGCCGAAACGTTCCGCATGATGCAGCGGGGTGGGAGGCAGGTAACGCCGCAGCCGCGCCTGCGCCGCCAGCACATCGGCCACGGTGACGACGACGTCGCCTACGTCCGGTTCGTTGCTGGCGGGCGCGCGGCCGGCATCAGGCATCGCGGCACGCGAACGGCTGATGTCGAAGAAGACCCCTCCAGACCACGGCGCCTGCGTTGGCGGGCGTGGCGTTCAAGCAGCGCGCTCCTGGCGGCGATGGTCGCGGCTCAGTTCCTGCACGGCACTGAAGGACAGTTCCTCCACGTCGTAGATCTTCAGCAGCTGCTGGCGCAGGGTCTCCGGTGCGCGGGTGCTGTCGATCACCAGCGCCAGCGCCCAGTAGCCTTCGCCGTCGTGGGTGGCGTGCACCGCATGGGGCGGAAAGCCGCGGCGCTCGATCATGCCCAGCACGCGTACCAGGGCGCCCTCGGCAGGTTTGAGCTTCAGTTCAAGCCGGTAACGCATTCTTCTTCTCCGGGCCGTCGGCCGCGATGGCAGTCTCGGCGGCGACCTTGGCGGGATTGGCGTCCAGCATCGAGCTGTTGGCGTGGTTCGGCGGCACCAGCGGCCACACGTTGGCCTTGATGTCGATGGTGACGTGCAGCAGCGCCGGACCCGGCGCGGACAGCAGGTCTACCAGCGCGCCTTCGACCTCGTCGCGCAGGCTGATGTGGTGCGCCGGAATGCCGAACACGCGGGCCAGCGCGGCGAAGTCCGGGTTGTCGGACAGGTCGATCTCGCTGTAGCGCTCGGCGAAGAACAGTTCCTGCCATTGCCGCACCATGCCCAGCGCGCTGTTGTCGATCAGCACGATCTTCACCGGCAGCTTGCAGCGGGCGATGGTCGCCAGCTCCTGCACGTTCATCATGAAGCCGCCATCACCATTGACCAGGATGACGGTGCGGTCCGGACAGGCGAACTGCGCGCCCATCGCCGCCGGCAGGCCGAAGCCCATCGTGCCCAGTGCGCCGCTGGTCAGGTGGTTGCGCGGGTGGGTGAACTTGCAGTGCTGCGCCACCCACATCTGGTGCTGGCCGACGTCGCACGCGATGATCGCGTCCGCCGGCGCCACTTCGCTCAACCGCTTCAGCAGGCCGGGCGCATATATGTCGGTGCCGGGCGCGTCATAGCGGAAGCCGAACCGTTCGCGATTGCCCAGGCAGTGCCTGCGCCATTCATCGCAGGTGCTGCGCGCGGCCGTCAGCGCCTTCAGGCTGGTGGCGACATCGCCGGGCACCGCGATGTCGGCGGTGCGCAGCTTGCCGATCTCATAGGCGTCGGCATCCACGTGCAGCACGCGGGCGAACGGGGCGAACTCGGCCAGCTTGCCGGTGGCCCGGTCGTCGAAGCGCGCACCCACCACGATCAGCAGGTCGCACTCCTGGGTGGCCATGTTGGCCGCGCGCGTCCCGTGCATGCCCAGCATGCCCAGGTAGTGCGGATGGTTCGCGGGCAGGGCGCCCAGGCCGCGCAGGGTCAGCACGGTGGGAATCTTCGTGGCGTCGACGAACTGGCGGAACGCCTCCACCGCATCCGCGATGCCGATCCCGCCACCGCCATAGATCAGCGGTTTCTCGGCACCGGCGATGGCGGCCAGCGCATCGGCCAGCTTCGCGTCGTCCGGCGCCGGCAGCGGATCGACGCTGGCCGGCACGTGGTCGGGCAGGTGCGAGGCGTCGGACATCTGCACGTCCTTGGGCAGATCGATCAACACCGGGCCGGGACGCCCTTCGCGCGCGATGCGGAAGGCTTCGCGCACCATGTCCGGCAGGTCGTCCACGCGCCGGGCGACAAAGCTGTGCTTCACGATCGGCAGGGTCAGGCCGAACACGTCCAGTTCCTGGAACGCGTCGGTGCCCATCAGCGTGGTCGCGACCTGGCCGGTCAGGCAGACCATCGGCACCGAGTCCAGCATCGCATCGGCGATGCCGGTCACCAGGTTGGACGCGCCGGGGCCGGAGGTGGCCACGCACACGCCGACCTTGCCGCTGGCGCGCGCATAGCCATTCGCCGCCAGCGCCGCGCCCTGCTCATGGCGCACCAGGATGTGCTTGAGGTTGGAATCCACCAGCGCGTCGTAGAACGGCATGATGGTGCCGCCGGGATAGCCGAACAGCGTGTCCACGCCCTCGGCTTCCAGGGCGTGGGCCAGCCAGCGGGCGCCATTGCGTGGGGCAGTGGCCGCGGCGGCGTTCATGCGGCGGCCTGCTCGTCTGTATCGGGTTGGCTGGCATTGGCCTGCAGCCACACCATCTTCGCGCGCAGTTCCTTGCCGACCTTCTCGATCGGATGATCCTTGTCGGCCTGCTGGAATTTCTTGTAGTTCGGCAGCCCGGCGTCGTACTCGGCCTGCCAGTTGCGGGTGAAGGTGCCGTTCTGGATGTCGGTCAGCACGTCCTTCATGCGCGCCTTCACCGAAGCGTCGATGACGCGCGGGCCACTGACGAAATCGCCGTACTGCGCGGTTTCGGAGATGAATTCCAGCATGCGGGTGATGCCGCCTTCGTAGAACAGGTCGACGATCAGCTTCAGCTCGTGCAGCACTTCGTAGTAGGCGATYTCCGGCTGGTAGCCGGCTTCCACCAGCGTCTCGAAGCCGGCCTGCACCAGCGACGAGGCGCCGCCGCACAGMACGGCCTGYTCRCCGAACAGGTCGGTCTCGGTCTCTTCSKTGAAGGTSGTCTTGATGATGTTGGCGCGCGCGCCGCCCAGGCCGCCGGCGTAGGCCAGGGCGAACTGCTCGGCCTGGCCGCTCTTGTCCTGGTACACGGCGTAGATGCACGGCACGCCGCGACCGATCTCGTATTCGCGGCGCACCAGCGCGCCAGGACCTTTCGGCGCGACCAGCACCACGTCCAGGTCGGCGCGCGGTTCGATCATGCCGAAGTGCACGTTGAGGCCGTGCGCGAACAGCAGCACCGCGCCCTGCTTCATGTTMGGCGCCAGCACGTCGGCGTAGAGCTTCTTCTGCACCATGTCCGGCGTCAGCACCGCGACCAGGTCGGCATCCTTCACCGCATCGGCCACCGCCTTCACCGCGAAGCCGTCGGCCTGCGCCTTGGCCTCCGTCGGGCCGCCCGGACGCAGGCCGACGGTGACGTCGAAGCCGGAATCGCGCAGGTTCAGCGCATGCGCGCGGCCCTGGCTGCCGTAGCCGACGACAGTGATCTTGGGTTGCGGGAGAGCATTGGCGGTGGTCATGGAGCGTGGTTCCTGGAGAGTTGAGGTAAGGACAGGCGCTTAAACAAAAAACCCCGCACTTCTCAGTGCGGGGTTTTGCGAATCTGGCGTTGCTTGCTGCTTACACGCCGGTTCGTCCCGCAGTTGTGGGCGAGGTAATAAGGACGAGTACGAGGAGCGAGCCCGCAACGGGTGCGGTGATGTCGGTCATCGTGTGCGTGTGGCGTTGCAACATGCGGCAAGAGAAACATGCCGCTCCAAACCGTGTCAAGCGCTTTTCCGTCGTTTGCGACGATCGGATGATTTCAATCGAGATGGTTGCAACTGAAACCGTGGAAAGCCAGCAGAATCAAGGCTTCCCACGTCATCGCCGCACCGCTGGTTTTCATGCCCGAGTACCGTTCCAAGACCTCCACCCACGGCCGCAACATGGCCGGCGCCCGCGCGCTGTGGCGCGCCACCGGCATGCGGGACGAGGACTTCCACAAACCCATCGTGGCCATCGCCAACTCGTTCACGCAGTTCGTGCCCGGACACGTGCACCTCAAGGATCTTGGTCAGCTGGTCGCCCGCGAGATCGAGCGTGTCGGCGGCGTGGCGAAGGAGTTCGACACCATCGCCGTCGACGACGGCATCGCGATGGGCCACGACGGCATGCTGTACTCGCTGCCGTCGCGCGAAGTGATCGCCGACTCGGTCGAGTACATGGTCAACGCGCACTGCGCCGATGCGCTGGTATGCATCTCCAACTGCGACAAGATCACCCCGGGCATGTTGATGGCCGCGCTTCGGTTGAACATCCCGACAGTGTTCGTGTCCGGTGGCCCGATGGAAGCCGGCAAGACACGCCTGGCCGACCACAAGCTCGACCTCGTCGATGCGATGGTGATGGCGGCCGACCCGAACGTGTCCGACGAGGAGGTCGCTGCCGTCGAGCGCAGCGCCTGTCCGACCTGCGGGTCGTGCAGCGGCATGTTCACCGCCAACTCGATGAACTGCCTGACCGAGGCGCTCGGCCTGTCGCTGCCGGGCAACGGCACCGTGGTGGCCACGCATGCGGACCGCGAGCAGCTGTTCAAGCGTGCCGGCGTCACCGCCGTGGAGTTGTGCCATCGCTGGTACGGTGGCGAGGACGCGACCGCGTTGCCGCGCGGCATCGCCACGTTCGAGGCGTTCGAGAATGCGATGACGCTGGACATCGCGATGGGCGGTTCCACCAACACCATCCTGCACCTGCTTGCCGCGGCGCAGGAGGGCGAAGTCCCGTTCGACATGCGCGACATCGATCGCCTGTCGCGGCGCGTGCCGCAGCTGTGCAAGGTGGCGCCGAACACGCAGAAATACCACATCGAGGACGTGCACCGAGCCGGCGGCATCATGGCGATCCTCGGCGAACTGGCGCGCGGTGGATTGCTGCATGTCGACGTTCCTACCGTGCACGCGAAGACGCTGGGCGAGGCGATCGCGAAGTGGGACGTCACGACCAACGACGATGACGCCGTCACGACCTTCTACAAGGCGGGTCCGGCCGGCATTCCCACCCAGGTCGCCTTCAGCCAGGCCACGCGCTGGCCGTCGCTGGACATCGACCGTGCCGAAGGCTGCATCCGCAGTGTCGAGCATGCCTATTCGCGGGAAGGCGGCCTGGCCGTGCTTTACGGCAACATCGCCCGCGATGGCTGCGTGGTGAAGACCGCGGGCGTGGACGAGTCGATCCATGTCTTCGAAGGCACGGCGCGCGTGTTCGAAAGCCAGGACGCGGCGGTGGCCGGCATCCTCGGCGACGAGGTGACGGCGGGCGACGTGGTCGTCATCCGCTACGAAGGACCCAAGGGCGGGCCCGGCATGCAGGAAATGCTGTACCCGACCAGCTACCTGAAATCGAAGGGACTCGGGAAACAGTGCGCACTGCTGACCGATGGCCGCTTCTCGGGCGGCACCTCCGGTCTGTCGATCGGTCATGCATCGCCGGAAGCCGCCGCGGGCGGCTCAATCGGCCTGGTGCGCGATGGCGACCGCATCCGCATCGATATCCCTCAGCGCTCGATCGCCTTGCTGGTCTCGGACGAGGAACTCGCCGCACGCCGCGCGGCCCAGGATGCGAGGGGCTGGAAGCCCGCGCAGCCGCGTGCGCGCAAGGTCAGCACCGCGTTGAAAGCGTACGCCCTGCTCGCGACCAGCGCCAACAAGGGCGCGGTACGCGACAAGCAGCTGCTGGATGGGGTCTGATAGCGGGATGACCCGCGTCTTCCTGTTCGTCGTCCTGTCGCTGCTGTCCGTCCTGCCCGCGTGGGCGCAGGAGACGCCGCCGCGGCCCTGGGTGATTGCGACCTACGCGTATCCGCAACGCGACCGGGCGGCGGCCATCCAGCCGTTGGCCGACTACTTGGGGTTACGCGCGCGGCATCCGGTGCAGGTGCGCCTGTTCGATTCGCCGACTGCGCTCGTCGATGCACTGCGGCGTGGTGAGGTCGACGTGGCCGTCCCCAACCTGCATGGGTACCTGCAGGCGCGGCGCGCTAGCGAAACGCTGACGACCCTGCCCGTGCCGCAGGTGCCGGCGCTGCAGGCGGACCGCTACCGCGCCGTGCTGATCGCTCGGCAGGGACTCGAAGCGCCGGGCGAACTGGAGCGGCAGGCGAAGACCCTGCGACTGATGCTCGTCGGCCGCGATTCRGCCTCCGGTGGTTTCGTGCCGGTGCGCGAACTGCGCCGACGCGGTCTGGAGCCCGCAAAAGCCTTCGGCCATCTTGCTTACGCCGGATCCCATGCGGCCGCCTTGGAGGCCGTGGCGACGGGAGGGGCAGACGTCGCTGGACTCGCAGCCGATGTCTACGACGCCGACCGGCCAGCCGGCGTGGCCGAGCTGTGGCGCTCGGAGCCCATTCCGCCCGGCCCGCTGCTGTGCCGACCCGCGGCCGACGTGCCGTGCCAGCAGTTCGCGGCGTGGTTGCTCGAGGCCCACGAGGCCGCCCCGGCCGTGATGGCCGCGCTGCGGGCAGGGTGGCCTGAGTTCGGCGATGCGCAGCGATTCATGGTGCCGGACCGGCAACTTCTGGATGCGTCGGACCTCCGGATCGAGCCGTAGGTACGGATCGCGAGCAGACGTGCGTCAGGGCGCGGCCGGCCCGATGTGCTTCGCCAGGAATGCCTCGAGTTTTCGATAGAACGCGATGTTGTTGGCGTCGGCATGGAAACCGTGCCCCTCGCCGGCCACCGCCAACCATTCCGGCGCGCGACCCGCACGCTCGAGCGCTGCACGCATCGCGCGGGCCTGGGCGATCGGGGTGCGTTCGTCCACCTCTCCGTGCACCAGCAGAACGGGTGCCGTGATCTGCGGGGCCAGCGTCGTGGGTGATGCGGCGAGCARCGCCGCATCGTCGCGACCGATGGCGCGTTCGAGATAGTTGGTGCCGTACTGCGTGCTGCGGATGTCGCCCTTGGCATACATCATCTTGAGGTCGTACACCCCTGCGAGACCGGCGGCGCACTTGATCTGGTCGGGCGCCCTTGCTGCAAGCATCAGGGCGGAGTAGGCGCCGAAACTGGCACCGTAGGCGCAGATGCGGTCCGCATCCGCGTACCCCTGCGCGATCGTCCAGCGCAGTCCGTCCAGCAGGTCGTCCTGCACTCGCGTGCCCCATTTCAGGTAGCCGGCCTCTTCGAACGCACGTCCGCGCCCGCTTGAGCCGCGGTAGTTCACCTGCACGACCATATAACCGCGGCTCGCAAGGAACTGGGCGTCCTGGTCGAATGCCCAGTCATCACGGACCGCGTGGGGGCCGCCGTGCGGCAACACGACCGTGGGCAGGTCGGCGGGCGCCGTGACCCCCGCAGGCAGGGTCATGAACCCCTCCAGTTCCGTGCCATCGCTTGCGCGGAAACGGAACGCGCGCCGCTCACCCATTCGGGCGGCATCTATTCCCTGCCGGCTGGAAATCAGGAGCGCGGCATTCTGCCGTCCTCGATCAAACAGGTACCAGTTGCCTGGGTCCCGGTCGCTGAACACATACAGCAGAGATTTTCTACCGTCGCGGCTGTGGTCCACATAGGTGACGTAGTGGTCCGGGAAGCTGTTGGACAGGGCTTCGTGCAATTGGGCATCGGCCGATTGCGTATCGAAGTAGACGGCACGCGGGCGACCGTCGTCGACGACGGCAGCGAAGGGCTGGAGAGGAGCCGCGGTCCATTCCATACCCGAAACGCTGCGCCAGGAGTGCTGTGCGAGCACACGATGGTCGCGGCCCTCCTGCGACGAGGAGACCAATCTCGCGGGTCCGCCGTTGACGGACTGCAGCGCAAACACACGCTGCCCGTCCGCGCTGAACGCATAGGGCGTCCACGCGGTCCCCGACTCCGGCGCGGCGGGCTTCCAGCTCTTGCCCTGGGCGTCGGCGATGAACAGCATTGGTCGGTCGTCATCGTCGGTGCCCGAGGCGAATCGCGGAATGCCTTGGGGGTCCAGTGTGAAGCGCATGTCCTTGACGCCGATATCGGCGACCAGGCGTCCGGTGGCATTGCCGGCATCCACCTCGTAAAGCTGGGAACGCTGGGTGCCACGCGACAGCCGGCGCATGTAGAAACGGCCATTGGGCGTCTCCGGCACGCCCTCGATGTAGCCGAATCCTGCTTCGACGCCGCCGGTGCGGAGCGTCTGCTGGTAGCCGAAGACGTACTTCTGGTTGGTGCCGTCGGCGTCGGTTGCGATGATGTCGCCGGTCGGGATGGGAGCTTCGCGCGATCCCAGTTGCCGACCCTTTGCCAGCACCAGCCGGGTATCGCTGACCCACGCAACCTGAGTGGGAAGTTCATAGCGTGGCAGTCGCAGTAGTGCGGTGCGGTGCATGTCGGCGGTGCGGTGCACCACCAGTGCGTGATGGCCATCGCCAAGATCGGCCGTGATCGCCACATGCGCTCCATCCGGCGACAGTCTCGGTGAATGCAGGCGGCTGGTGGTGGCGAACGACTCAACGGGGACGAGGGCGTCTGCGAGCGCGGGCGCGGTATGCGCGGTGAGCAAGGCCGCCACGGCGGCCCATGTCTTGAGTCCCATCTTCCCCTCGCCGTTGTTCCGCCCCCGCGGCCCCGGGGCCAAGGATATCCCGGCTGTCGGCCAAGCGTGAGACGGGGTGCTTTGACCTCGGTTGTGCTCTAATTCTCCCCGAAGCGGGGGTATCGCCGGCCGGGCCGGTGATTGAGACAGACCCTTCGAACCTGATCCGGTTGAGACCGGCGTAGGGAAGCTTCGCAGGCTGCGCCGCGTTGCCGCGTCGCCCTTCGTGGGCCCGCCATCCGTCCGCCGCCGCGCCGCCGCTTCGTCCCGTGATGCGAATCCCTCGCAAGAGCCCGCACATCCACGTGCGGGGATTCAAAAGGACGATGCCGATGAATGCCATTCCCAAGCCCGCCGCCGATCTCCTCCAGCAGACCGGGCAACTTTCCGAATCCGTTACCCGTCCCATTCCCGGGTCCCGGAAGATCTTCGTCGCGGGCTCGCGGCCGGACCTGCAGGTCCCGATGCGGGAGATCGCGCTGACGCAGACGCCGACCATTTTCGGCGGCGAGGACAATCCGCCGGTCACCGTCTACGACACCTCGGGTCCGTATACCGATCCGGCCGCGACCATCGATCTGGCGGCGGGACTGCCTGCGCTGCGTGCGAAGTGGATCGAGGAGCGCGGCGATACCGAGCAGCTGCCGGCGCTCAGCTCGGAGTTCGGCCGCTCGCGCGAAACCAACGCCAAGCTGGACGGCGTGCGCTTCCCCGGGCGCATCTTGCCGCGCCGTGCCAAGGCAGGCGCCAATGTCAGCCAGATGCATTACGCCCGCCGCGGCATCGTCACGCCCGAGATGGAGTACGTCGCCATCCGCGAGAACCAGCGGCTGGACGCGGCGCGCGACGCGATGCTGCTGAAGCAGCATCCCGGCGAGTCCTTCGGCGCCAGCATCCAGACGTTCATCACGCCCGAGTTCGTCCGCGACGAGATCGCGCGCGGACGCGCGATCCTGCCGAACAACATCAACCATCCGGAAAGCGAGCCGATGATCATCGGCCGCAACTTCCTGACCAAGATCAACGCCAACATCGGCAACTCCGCGGTGTCCTCGGGCATAGCCGAGGAAGTGGAGAAACTGGTGTGGTCGATCCGCTGGGGCGGCGACACGGTGATGGACCTGTCCACCGGCAAGCACATCCACGAGACGCGCGAATGGATCATCCGCAACTCGCCGGTGCCGATCGGCACGGTGCCGATCTACCAGGCGCTGGAGAAGGTCGACGGCCGTGCCGAAGCCCTGACCTGGGAGATCTTCCGCGACACGCTGATCGAGCAGGCCGAGCAGGGCGTGGACTACTTCACCATCCACGCCGGCGTGCTGCTGCGCCACGTCCCGCTGACCGCCAAGCGCGTTACCGGCATCGTCTCGCGCGGTGGCTCGATCATGGCCAAGTGGTGCCTGGCGCACCACAAGGAAAATTTCCTCTACACGCACTTCGAAGACATCTGCGAGATCATGAAGGCCTACGACGTGGCCTTCTCGCTGGGTGACGGCCTGCGCCCCGGCTGCATCGCCGACGCCAACGACGCCGCGCAGTTCGGCGAGCTGGAAGCACTGGGTGAGCTGACCAAGATCGCGTGGAAGCACGACGTGCAGTGCATGATCGAAGGCCCCGGCCACGTGCCGATGCAGCTGATCAAGGAGAACATGGACAAGCAGCTGCGCGAGTGCGGCGAGGCGCCGTTCTACACGCTGGGCCCGCTGACCACCGACATCGCGCCGGGCTACGACCACATCACCAGCGCGATCGGCGCGGCGATGATCGGCTGGTACGGCACGGCGATGCTCTGCTACGTCACGCCGAAGGAGCACCTGGGCCTGCCGAATCGCGAAGACGTGCGCGACGGCATCATGGCCTACAAGATCGCCGCGCATGCGGCCGATCTGGCCAAGGGCCATCCGGGTGCGCAGGTGCGCGACAACGCCTTGAGCAAGGCCCGATTCGAGTTCCGCTGGGAAGACCAGTTCCACCTGGGCCTGGATCCGGAGAAGGCGAAGGAGTTCCACGACGAAACCCTGCCCAAGGATGCGCACAAGCTGGCGCACTTCTGCTCGATGTGCGGACCGCACTTCTGCAGCATGAAGATCACCCAGGACGTGCGCGACTATGCGGCCGAGCATGGCGTGGAGGAGCAGGCGGCGCTGGAAGCCGGCATGGCGGAGAAGTCGGCGGAATTCCTGGCGCAGGGCGCCCAGGTGTATCGTCAGGGCTGAGCCGGCAGCGCAGGGTGCATCCGCACCCGGGCCGAACGCGTAGTGTTCACGGGACGCCCGCCATCATGGCGGCGTCCCCCGCCAGGAGAACGATCATGATCCGATTCGCCCGCCATGCCGGCCGCTGGATGATCGCCGCCGGCGTCCTGTTGCTCGCCGCGTGCGCCACGGGCCCGCGGATCACCAGCGACGTCGATCCGTCCGCCAACTTCGGCCAGTACCGCACCTTTGCCTTCTATTCGCCGCTGGCGATCGAGAGCCAGGGCTACGCCACGCTGACCAGCGGGCGCACCAAGGATGCCGCCCGCGCCCAGATGGAAGCGCGCGGCTACGTGTACGACGAAACCTCGCCCGACCTGTGGGTGAACCTCAACGCCTACATGCAGGAAAAGACCGGCGTCGTCAGCACGCCGGAAGTCGACTACGACTATTACTACAGCTACCGCGCGCGTCGTTACGTAGCGGTGCCGTACTGGCGCGACCGTACCGATGTCTACAAGTACACCGAAGGCACCTTGAACGTCGATCTGGTGGACGCGAAGCAGAACCGACTGGTCTGGACCGGCGTGGCCGTCGGACGCGTCGGGCGCACTAAGCCGGAAGAGCGCGGCGCGAAGATCGACGCCGCCATCACGGAAATCTTCCTGCGCTATCCCTATCGCGCCGGGTCCGGCGCGCCGGCGGCGGTGTCGAAGTGAAAGCGGGTGGCAGCGGCATCGCCAAGGCCGGCATCGGCTTCGGCACGGCCCTGGCGATCACCATTTCCTGGAGCGCGAACAAGTCGCTGCTGTGGGCCATCGTCCACGGCCTGCTGTCGTGGATCTACGTGATCTACTACGCGCTGGTCCATCACTTCAAATGAGGCGCGCGGCGTGACGACCCCCTGGAGCTGGCTGCGCTGGCTGGTACGCGCGCGTCGTCATCCGTGCGCGTTCCTGCTGATCGTCCAGCTGGCCGGCATCCTGCTGTACCCGGTGATGGAAGACACGCAGGCGGGCCGTGCCCTGTTCGGTGCATTCGGCATCCTGGTGCTCGCTTTGGCGCTGTGGGTGGTCAATCGCAGTGCGGCGGTCAACTGGTTGGCCTGGTCGCTGGCGGTACCTGCGGTGTTGCTGTCGGTCTCGTCCGCGTTGCTCGACCAGCCATCGCTCGGCATCTATGCGCACCTTCTGGAAAGCGCACTGTACTTCTACACGGCCGGCAGTCTGATCGCGTACATGCTGCAGGACCACTCGGTCACCAGCGACGAGCTTTTCGCCGCCGGCGCCACGTTCACGCTGCTGGCGTGGGCCTTCGCGTTCGCCTTCTCGGTCTGCCAGCAGTGGTACCCGGGCAGCTTCACCGCCGCCGTCGATCCCACCTCGGCGCGCAGCTGGATGGAACTGCTGTTCCTGAGCTTCAGCCTGCTTTCCGGGGTCGGCCTGAGCGACGTGGTGCCGATCCTGCCGCAGGCCCGCGCGCTGGTGATGCTGGAGCAATTCGCGGGGGTGATGTACATCGCCGTGGTGGTGTCGCGGCTCATCGGGCTGACCATCCTGAAGGCGCCCGCAYGCAGGGCAGAGTGAACCGCCCTACGTTCGCGACGCTACACTCCCTGAAAGAAGAAGGCCGCCCCGGGGGCGGCCTTCCAGTTTTCATGCGCGGGTCCGTTCGCGCGGCGCTCAGAACTTGTGCTTCTCGTCTTCCGGCTGGGCGGCTTGGCGGGCGATCGCGTCGACCAGCACGGCCTTGGCTTCGGCGGCGTTGCCCCAGCCGTCCAGCTTGACCCACTTGCCTTTCTCCAGATCCTTGTAGTGCTCGAAGAAGTGGCC
>NZ_JBGFFG010000018.1:0-18618 GCF_056175765.1 Pseudoxanthomonas sp. LjRoot204_2
GGACAAGCTCAAGGCGCTGGTGAGCGGCTTCAAGTTCGGCGAACTGAAGCCCGAGTTCCCCGGTGTGGCCGAGCCGCGCACCGGCAAGAGCATGGGCGAGCACTGCGAGGATATGGCGAAGGAGTGGAGCATTTCGCGCGATTCGCAGGACGAACTCGCGGTGGCCTCGCACAAGAAGCTGGCCGCCGCGTACGAGCGCGGCTTCTTCGACGACCTGATCGCGCCATTCCGCGGCCTGGAGCGTGACAACATCCTGCGCGCCGACACCTCGCTGGAGAAGCTCGCCACGCTGAAGCCCGCCTTCGACAAGACCTCGGGCCGCGGCACGCTGACCGCCGCCAACTCCACCCCGCTGACCGACGGCGCCGCGGCGGTGCTGCTGGCCAGCGACGAGTGGGCGAGGGCGCACGGCCACGAGCCGCTGGCCTATCTGAAGGATGCGCAGGTGTCGGCGGTCGACTTCGTCCACGGCGAAGGCCTGCTGATGGCGCCGACGGTGGCCGTGCCGGAGATGCTCAAGCGCAACGGCCTGACGCTGCAGGATTTCGACATCTACGAGATCCACGAAGCCTTCGCCGCGCAGGTGCTGTGCACGCTGCGCGCGTGGGAGAGCGAGGACTACTGCCGCAACCGCCTGGGCCTGGACGCACCGCTGGGCAGGATCGATCCGGCCAAGATGAATCCGAATGGCTCCTCGCTGGCGACGGGCCATCCGTTCGCCGCCACCGGTGCGCGCATCGTCGCCACGGTGGCGAAGGAACTGAAGCAGCGCGGCGGCGGCCGTGCGCTGGTGTCCATCTGCACGGCAGGCGGCATGGGCGTCGTCGCCATCATCGAGCGATAGGCGATCGCGCGGCGCCGGTCGCGACTAGCGGGCCGGCGTCTGCACCTGTGCACTGCCGACGCCATGACGGTGGCCTTCGCTTACCGCCGTCACCGTGCCATCCGCATTGAAGACCAGCGCGTTCGCGGCGCCGATCTCTTCGGGTTGATCCGACCAGCGCTGCCCGAGATGCGCCAGCGCCTTCGCCTGGGCGCTGCCGGCGAACCCGGGTTCGATATCGGTCACCTCGCCATTGCGCTGCGACAACCGCGGCGCGTCGATGGCCTGGTCCATCGGCATGCCGAGGTCGACGTAGTTGACGATGGTCTGCAGCACCGTCGTGATGATGGTGGAACCGCCCGGACTGCCGATCGAGAATGCGGGCTCGCCGTCCTTCAGCGCGATCGTCGGCGTCATGCTGCTGCGCGGGCGCTTGCCGGGTTCGGGGATGTTCGGATGCGGCGCGGTGAAATCGAAATCGGTCAGCTCGTTGTTGAGCAGGAAGCCATAACCGGGCACCACCATGCCGCTGCCGCCCCAGTCTTCGATGGTGAAGGTATAGGCGACGACGTTTCCGTCCTTGTCGGACACGGTCAAGTGGGTGGTGTGCGTGTTTTCAGGGGGCAGTGCGCGCGGTGTGGAGCGCAGGGGATGACTGGGATCCTGCTGGAACGGATAGGGGTCGCCGGCGGCCACGCGCCCTGATGCGGCCTTGTCGCGAGCGATCAGCGTACGCCGCTGTGCCGCATAGTCCTTGCTCAGCAAGCCCGTCACCGGCGCATCGACATACTCCGGGTCGGCCAGGTAGGCATCGCGGTCGGCGAAGGCCAGGCGGCTTGCTTCCAGATACAGATGCTCGACCTGCGCACGCGGCATCGTCTTCAGGTCGTAGCCCTCGAGGATGTTCAGCGCTTCGAATGCGGTCACGCCGCCGCTGCTCGGTGGCGCCAGGCCGTAGAGATCGTAGCCGCGATAGGTGGAATGCACCGGCAGGCGCAGGCGCGCTTCGTAGTTGGCCAGGTCGGCGAGTGTCATGCGGCTACCCCGCACCGGCACGCCCGGCGCGGTCGGTGGGCGGTTGACCGTGTCGACGATGGCGCTTGCCAGCGGGCCCGCGTAGAACGCATCCACGCCGCCGTCCGCCAGCAGGCGGTACGTGCGGGCGAGATCGGGATTGCGCAGCAGGGTGCCGGCCGGGATGGTCCTGCCATGCCTCAGGTACAAYGCCGCCGTTGCGGGGAAACGGTTGAACTTGCGTTCGTTCACTTCCGCCAGGCGTGAGAAGTTGGCGTCGACGGTGAAGCCCTCCTCCGCGACTGTGATCGCAGGCGCGAGCACCTGCGCGAGCGACATCGAGCCATAACGCTGCAACGCCTCGTGCCAGCCGCGCACGGTGCCGGGTACGCCGACGGACAGCCCGCTGGCGATCGCGGTGTCGAAGTCCATCTCCTTGCCGTCTTCGATGAAAAGTGCCGACGTGGTGGCAGCTGGCGCGGCCTCGCGATGATCGATCGTGATGACCCGCCTATCCTTCGCCAGGTAGACCACCATGAAACCGCCGCCGCCGATGCCGCAACTGAAAGGATCGGTCACCCCGAGCGTCGCCGCCGCCGCGACGGCGGCATCGACCGCGTTGCCGCCCTGGTCCAGGATCGCGATGGCGGATTGCGTGGCCTGCTCGCTGATCGTCGCCGCAGCGCCGCCGGTTCCCCGGGCGACCGGTGTCTCCGCCTGCGCCGGCACGATGACGAGGAGCATCATGAGCAGCAGGACGTGCAGGGTTCGGGTCATCGCGGATTACCGAAGGGCAGCTGATCCGATTGTCACACGCCCACGGCCCACCCCCGTTCCCCTCTGGCCGCTCATCGGATAGCGTGCGTTATGGGATGCAGGCAGGGGGGCGGCAGGATGCGACACAAGGGATGGATGCTGCTGGCGGCGTTTGCCTTCGGTGCGGCAGGTCCGGTGCAGGCTTGCGTCAACGCGATCGGGACCGATCATCAGGGGCGGCAGTTTGATGTCCACGATGACGTCGGCGAACAGCTGGAAGCGAGACTGACGTCGAACGAGGTCAGGAAACACTATCTGCGGAACGCGCGGAGCCTCATCGCCGAGGCCCAGTCGGTGCCGGACCTGGAGAACCTGACCAAGCTCGCCATCCTGCTGATGTACCAGGGCCAGCACTCGCGGGCGGCGCAGCTGTTGCTGTCCATCGAGCGTCGCTGGCCTGGCCACCACGAGACAGCAGCCAATCTGGGCACGGCATTGGAGCTTTCCGGCCACGACGCGCCGGCGCTGGCCTGGATACGCTTGGGCATCCAGCGCAATCCGGCGGAACACTTYGGTACCGAATGGCTGCACGCGCGGATCCTGGAGAGCAAGCTCGCGTCGGCGAAGGATCCCGTGCGCCTGGCGAGGTACTCGATTGCGGGCCTACAGTTCGGCGACGCAACGGTCCCGCCACTGCCTGCCACCTTGCCGGCCGGCAACGACGGCCGGCGTGTCGACGCGTACGCACTGAATCAGGCCTTCGCCTACCAGCTGGGCGAGCGCATGCAGTTCGTCCTGCCGAAGGATCCAGTAGTGGCGAACCTGCTGTCCGACTGGGCGGCGTTGAACATGGCGGGAGGTCCGATGGAGAACGTCGTCGTGCTGTACGCGTTGGCCGAACGCTACGGCTCCGRAGAAACCGCAACCGTCGCCCGGCGCCAGGCAGAAGCCCGTCGCATCCTGAAGTCGGTGCGAAACGCCGAGCACCCCGGCGGCCGCTGCGTGATCTGCGAACCCGGACCGACGACGAAGGCGCCATGACGCCTCGCGACCCCATTCGACGCCGCCGCGCGTTGGAGTGCGGCACGGCCATCCGGCTACGCCTTTTTCCTCTCTCCGGAGTTCCCATGCGCATGTACAGGAAGTGCCTTGTCGTTTCCTTCTTGGGCCTGTTGGCCCTGGCGACCGCCTGCAGCAAGCACGAGATGGCCCCGGCCGACGCAGAGGTGGCGATGGAGTCCGCCCCGGCGATGGCCGAAGCCGCTAATGCCGCAGCAGCGGCGCCACCGCAGAAAAACCTGGAACCGCCACCGCTGCAGACACCGGGCGTCGATGCCTCGCAACTGGCCTCCGACGTGCTGGTGCAGGTGGATCCGCAACGCCGCTTCATCCGCACCGCCGCCGCGGAGTTCCAGGTGAAGGATGTCTACCGCACGGCGTTGGCGATCGAGGATGAAGTCGCGAAGCAGGGCGGTTTCACCGTCGACAACGACATCCAGGCACAAGTGCAGCGCGTGCAGAGCCGACCGATCGGCGACGGCAAGCGACTGGAGCTTTCCGAGTACCGGCTACAGGGCGAACTGACCGTGCGCGTGCCGAGCGAGCGGACCCAGGTATTCCTGCGTGCCATCGCATCGCAGATGGAGTTCCTGGAGCGCCGCAACTTCAGTGCGCGCGATGCGCAGTTCGAGCTGTTGCGTCAGCAATTGGCGCGGCAGCGCGCACAGGACCAGCAGCAGGAACTCGGCGACGCGGTGCAGGCAGGCGGCAAGCTCGCCGACAAGGCCGACGCCATCGAAGCGCGTGGCGAAGCGCGTGGCCAGCGCGACGAAGCCGTGATCGCGCAGAAAGAGTTCGAGGACCGCGTGGCGTTCAGCACCATCACGCTGTCGCTGCGTCAGGATGTGCAGGTACGCAAGGCAGAGCGCGTGGACGTGGATGCCGTGTTCCGCGACAACGGACCCGGCTTTTTCAGCCAGCTGGGCGATGCGCTGAGGGTGGGTTGGCGTGCCGGCCAGCAGGTCGTGGTGGCGCTGGCTGCCCTGTGGCCGGTGTGGCTGGTGGTGCTGGCGGCGGTGATCGGGTGGCGCCGTTGGCGCAGGAAGCCGTCCGCCGCGTGATCCTCACTCCTTGAGCCGCGGCAGGCCGTGCGCGTCGCGCTCTTCGACGACGGCGGCGTCATGGATTTCCTGCCGCATGTCGCGCACCGGCAAACGAACCGGCGCTTCTCCCCGCGCGGCCTTCACCACGTTGGCATGGCATTGCTGCGCCGACACGGTGTCGCCCGCTTCGTTGAAGCCGGTGGCCAGCTCTTCCCACGCATCGGCGCCGGCGCCCTGCGCGACCGCGCGATGGAGGAATTCCTGCGCTGCGGTCCACTGGCCCTGCTGCCGCGCGAGCCGTCCCAGCGTCACCAACAGGGCGGGACTGGCCGGGTGCGCGTGCAGCCAGTGCTGCGCGCTGGCGCGACGGGAATCCAGTTTGCCCACCGGCAGGCGGCCGTACAGGGCCACGAGGCTTTCGTCCCAGCGGGCCTCCAGGGCCTGTTCGATGCTGCGCGTCGCCGCGTCCTCCCAGCGCAGCGCGGCGGCCCGCTCCGCGTAGGCGGCCACGACAGGCGCCTGCACGCGCAAGGGTTTGGTCAGGGCTTCCCAGCGCTCGGCCAGTACGTTCGGATCGGCCGCTTCGCGCAACGACTGTGTGGCCAAGCGGATCTCCAGCGCGTCGAACGCGGACGGCGCCAAGGCCTGCTGCTGCTTCAATGCGCCCAACAACCCATAGGCCTCACCTGCGCGGGCGGTGGCCGCGAGCGCATCGGCGCGCAGTGCCAGGCCGCGCGGGGGCAGGGGTTGCACGTCGACGGCATCCAGCAGGGCCAGTGCTTCTTGAGGCTGTCCGCCATCGAGCGCGATCTGCGCGGCCGTGATCGCGTGCGCCTGGACGGACCGCTCGCGCAGTGCCGTCAAATGGCGCTGCACGGCCGCATCGTCGCCACGGGCCTGCGCCGCGCGCACCGCGGCCACGCGCGCGATCGCACCGACTTCCGTGTCGTCTGCGGCACGTTCGAGCAGCTTTTCCGCCTTCTGCCAATGCCCGGCGTGCAGGGCGTCCAGGCCATCGATGAGCCGTGCGCGCGCCTGCTTGCGACGATGGCGGCCCCATGCGCGGAACGGCAGCGACAGCAGGTGCCAGGACAACCAGGCCGCGGCCGTGATCAGCAGCAGGGCAAGCAGTGCGCGCGGGACATTGGTCTGCAGGTCGTACCCTGCGAACCGGAGGAACACCTCGCCGAGATCGCGATCCGTGGTCGCCATCCACTGCGACGCCAGCACGCCGGCCAGCAGCAGCACCAACAGCACCACCACGGTACGGAACACCTTCATAGCGCGGCCTCCTGCGGATCGGTGGATGGCGTCGACACCGGCAGGCGCACGCCCGCGCTGCGCAGTGCGCGCAGCTGCTGCAGCGTGCTGCCCAGTTCCGTGGGACGGACCGGCGCCGACGTCGCCTGCAATGTGCGCAACTGCGCGTGAACCTGCCGTCGTGCGGGTGAATCGGGCCACAAGCGCGGCAGCCAGCCCTCGACGCGCGCCAGTGCGGCGCGGAAGGCGGCATCGTCGTCGCGCTCCAGCGCGGCCCGCGCCAGACTGATCTCGATCTGCAGCGCCGCGTCGCCGGTGGCGCGGTCTTCCGGCGTCACCAGCGTGCTGTCGCGGGACGGACGCACGTCGACCAGCGGTGACAGCCACCGTTGCCAAGCCGGACGCGACGCCTGGTCGGCGACGGCGTCCCGCTCGCGCGGCAATCCGGGCAGGGCGGCGGCGATCGCCTCCAGCCGCTTCATGGCTGTCGCCTGCGGACCCTCGCCGAGCGCATCCAGCGCCGCGCGCTCCTGCGCCAGTGCCTGTTTCAGGTTGAGCAGTCGATGGTCGTCGATCCCGTCCAGGACGCCGGCGGCCAGCGCGTACGCCCGCCGCGCGCCCGCCACATCGCGTGCGATGTCCAGCCGCTGCGCGGCCTGCGAGAGCAACAACTCCACTTCATCCAGCCGCAGCGCCTGCGCGCCATGGCGGGTGGGATCGGTGAGCTTGGCCACGCTCTCCTCGAGCAGCGCACCACGCTGGCCCAGGCCGAGCACTTCGTCGCGCAGCACGCGGTTGGTAGCCGCCGCGTCCAGCAGGCGTTGTGCCTGCGCACGCTGGTCGCGACGCAGGGCATCGGTGCGCGACTCCAGCGCTTCAAGGCGTTGCTCCGCTGTCGACTGCAGCGTCTGCGCGCGCGCGTCGCGTTCCTGCCACCACGCCCAGCCCCGCCACGCGCCGATGCCGACCACCACCACCGCCAGCGCCGCCCACGCCAGGCGCGCGCGATGGCCGGAACCTTGCGGAGAAGAGGGCTGGTCGTTCACAGGCGTCCTTGGCTGCAGGCGAAACGTGATGGATGCCGCAGATGCTACCGGATGCCGGGGCAGCCGATCGTGCACGCCGCCTTCATCAGTTGGGCCGGTCGCGGTCCCTCGGCGAGCACCACATGGGCAAAGCCGGCTTCGCGTGCCGCGTCCACCAGGCGCTGGCTCGCGGCCGCCACCGGCAAGGCCTTGAACCGGGCGGCGAGGCTTCCCGGAAGTTGCGCCAGCACCTGTTCGAGCGCCGCGCCGCTGCTGAGCAGCAGGCAGGCAGGCGCATCCAGGGCGGCGAACGCCTCGATCGCGCGGGCATCCAGCGCCACTGGCTCGCGCCGGTAGACCTCCGCGAGGTGCACGCGGGCGCCGCGGGAGTGCAGCGTCGGAACCAGCAGGTTGCGACCGTCCGGCGCGGTGACGAAGCCCAGGGGTGTGCCGCGGATGCTGGCCAGTTCGGGCAGGGACAGCAGGCCTTCGCTGTCCATTCGTGCGGGAAACGAGACGTGTCCGATGCCGGCGCGCCGCAAGGCGGCGGCAKTACCGCTGCCTACGGCCAGCCAGGCCTGTCCGTCCCGGTCGCGCAGGGGCTGCAGCGCATGGGCCGCAGCGACCGCGGCCGGACTCGTGAACACCACGATCGGGCACGCGAGCGCAGCCCGCAAGGCATCGAGCGCCGCGCCATCGTCGCAGCGTCGGATGCGCCAGGGCGACAGGGCGAGCAGGCCGGCGCCGCGGCGGTGCGCGGCGCGCCTGAGCGCGTCGTGCCCGCCCTGGGGCCGCAGCGAGATGACGTACCATGCCGGCGGCGTTGGATGTCCCATGCGCGGATTATGAGTGATGCGTCCCGAAGAAGCCCTGCAGGAACTGAGCGACTATTGCGGCGGCATGCCGCCGGTGGCCGCGATGCGCGTGGAAGTGGAGGGATTCCGCGACGACGTCCTGCGGTTGACGGCGCCGCTGTCGGCCAACGTCAACGACAAGGGCAATGCGTTCGGGGGCAGCCTGACCTCGCTGATGACGGTGGCCGGCTGGGGTCTGGTGACGCTGAAGTTGCGGCTGGCCGGACTGAAAGCCGAGGTCTACGTGGCCGACAGCCAGATCCGCTACCTCGCCCCGCTCTACGGCGACCTGGTCGCGGAGGCGACCTTCGCGGAAGGCCAGTCGATGGAGGCCTTCATCGACACGCTCGTGCAGCGCGGTCGCGCCCGCATCCAGGTGGAGGCGAGCGTGCGGTTGCCTGAAGGCGGCATGGCTACCACGCTCAGCGGGCGGTTCGTCGCCATCGCGAAGCGGTAGCATGCCGGCATGACCGGGGGGTGCTCATGCGCGTGATCGTGAAATGGCTGCTGGCGGCGGGACTGTTGCTGGCGCTGGTGCCCGCGGCGGCGCAAGGCCGCCTGCAGCGCGGCAAGCTGCAGGAAGTCCAGGATGCGTATGCGGCCTCGATCCGCTGGGGCGATTTCGAGAATGCCTGGAAGGCCGTCGACCCGGCCTACAAGGCCGAGCATCCGATGACCGAGCTGGAGTTCGAGCGCTACCAGCAGGTGCAGATCTCGGGATACCGGGACCTGTCGACCAGCGGAGGTCCCGACGGAACCGTCGAGCGCGCGATCGAACTGCGCGTCATCAACAAGCACACCATGGCCGAACGGACGATGCGCTACCGCGAACGCTGGCGGTGGGATCCGGAACTGAAGCGCTGGTGGCTGGTGGTGGGCCTGCCCGACCTCTGGAACGGCGAATAGGCGAGCGACGCCCCGGCGGCGTCCTGTGCGACAATCGCCGCCCGCTCGAAGATCGCCAACTCCGTGAATTTCGAAGAAATCCTGGCTTTCGCCACCCGTTCTCCCTTCAACCAGATCCTGTCGCTCGCCCTCGTGGGCCTGACGGTCGCCATCATCTACACCGAGATCGCGCGCCTGTTCCGCGGCTACAAGGCGCTTCGCCCTGCCGAGCTGACCCAGCTGGTCAACAGCGAAAACGCCCTGGTCGTGGACCTGTCGGCGAGCAACGACTTCGAGAAAGGCCACATTGCGGGCAGCCGCAACGTACTGCCGAGCAACTTCGACCCCGAGAACAAGCTGCTGGCCGGCGCCAGGTCGCAGCCCGTCGTGCTGGTCTGCCGCACCGGCCAGGTCTCCGGTGGCGCTGCCAAACGCCTGAAGAAGGCGGGTTTCGAGAAGGTCTACGCGCTCGAGGGCGGCATCGCCGCCTGGCAGCAGGCGGACCTGCCGCTGGTCAAGGGCCGCTGATCCGTCCGTTCCCGTGGCCGCGGACCCGCCCTTGAAGCGGGCCCCGCGAGCCGCCATGACATAATTTCCATTCACCGCCGCAATCCAGATTCCGGAGTCAAAGAAATGTCCGACGAGACCACCAACGGCGCGGTCGCGCCTGCCGCCGAAGCCGCTGGCCCCGCTTTCACTGTCGAGAAGATCTACGTCAAGGACGTTTCCTTCGAAGTCCCCGGTGCGCCGGCGGTCTACGCCGAGAACGTGCAGCCGGAGCTTCAGCTCAACCTCAACCAGCGCGTGCAGCGCCTCGGCGAGAACGCCTTCGAAGTCGTGCTGGGCGTGACCCTGACCTGCAAGGCCGGCGACAAGACCGCCTACGTGGCGGAAGTGCAGCAGGCGGGCATCTTCGGCCTGATCGGCCTGGAGCCGCAGGCGGTCGACGTGCTGCTCGGCACCCAGTGCCCGAACATCCTGTTCCCGTACGTGCGCCAGCTGGTCAGCGACCTGGTGCAGGCCGGCGGCTTCCCGCCGTTCTTCCTGCAGCCGATCAACTTCGAAGCGCTGTACGCCGAATCGCTGCGCCAGCGCGCCGCGCAGGGCGGCGATGCCGGCCTGGCCAATTCGGAACCCGTCGGCAACGCCTGAGTCGGGGTGCACTGTCCCGTCGGGATGGCGTCGTACAGGGGTGACGGATGACTGATCTGCAATCCGCTGATCCGCTGAAGATCGCGGTGCTCGGGGCCGGTTCCTGGGGCACCGCGCTCGCCGCGCTGATGGCGAGGCACGGGCACGCGGTCACGCTGTGGGGCCGCGATGCCGCCGTCGCCGAGGCGATCGACCAGCGGCACGAGAACACCCGCTACCTGCCCGGTATTCCCCTGCCGGACAACCTGCGCGCCACCACGGACCTGGCCACTTCGCTCGCCGATGTGGACCAGGTTCTGGTCGTCGTGCCATCGCACGCCTTCACCGAGACGCTCCACAAGCTGGCGCCTCTGCGCCCGGCCAGGGCGGGTGTGGCGTGGGCGACGAAAGGCTTCGAAACAGGATCCGGCCGCTTCCTGCATGAGGTCGCCGAAGAGGTGCTGGGTCCGGAAGTGCCGATCGCGGTCGTCACCGGTCCCTCGTTCGCGAAGGAAGTCGCGCTGGGCCTCCCCACCGCCGTCACCGTGCACGGCGCCGATCCGGCGTTCGCGCAGGCGGTCGCCGACGTGATGCACGGCCCCGCGTTCCGCGCCTATACCGGCGACGACATGGTCGGTGCCGAACTCGGCGGTGCTATGAAGAACGTGCTGGCCGTGGCGACCGGCGTTTCCGACGGCATGCAGCTGGGCCTGAATGCCCGGGCAGGCCTGATCACGCGCGGCCTCAACGAGATGCTGCGCCTGTCCGCGGCGATCGGCGCCAAGCCGGAAACCCTGATGGGGTTGGCCGGTCTCGGCGACCTGGTGCTTACATGTACCGGTGACCTGTCGCGCAATCGACGCCTTGGCCTGGCCTTGGGCCGCGGCCAGTCGTTGCAGGACGCGGTGCGCGAGATCGGGCAGGTCGTCGAGTCCGTGCAGACGGCCGACGAAGTGATGCGCCAGGCGGACAAGCACGGCATCGACCTGCCGATATCCAGCGCGGTGCGCGCCGTGCTGCATGGCGACCTGACCCCGCGCGATGGCCTGCAGCACCTGCTCTCGCGCGAACAGAAGCCGGAATACCCGGAAACGCTGTTCAAGTAAGTGCCGTCGACATGCGACGAGACAAGCCCGGCCATGCCGGGCTTTTTCTTTGCGCAATGGAGCGCATCACACGAAGAAAAGCCCGGCCGTGGGGCCGGGCTTTGGGGTGCGACGCGGGGAGAGAGGACGCGTCGCGAGGGGAGCGTTGAGGATTACCAGCTGAAGCGGGGACCGACGAACCACTGGGTGTCGCCGTCGACCAGCTTGACGTCGGCCGAAGCGCTCCAGTTCGGGGTGAACTTCACCTGCGCGCCGAGACGGCCGTAGAACTCGCCGTCGTAGTCATCGCCATCTTCATAGCCCGCCAGCGCGTAGCCGTTGAGGCGGCTGGTCAGCGCGCTGTTTACGCCGACTTCGACGCTGTAACCGTCTGCGCTGTAGCTGGGGACGCGAACGCCGCCGATGTTGAAGCTGTCGGTTTTGGCCTTCTCGTAAGCAACACGGGTCAGCAGATCGACGCGCTGGGACAGCTCATGGTTGTAGCCCAGGCCGACGCGCCACTGGTCGAAATCGACGTTGACGTCGTCGACTTCCTGCGTGCTGTAGTCGGCGAAGACGTGGAAATTCGGGTGCAGCGCGACAGATCCCTTCAATGCCCAACCATCGGCATCGGGGCCATCGATATTCGTGGCGGTGTAGCCGCCTTCCACATAGTTGTAGGAAACGCCTTCCGCGGCCGACGCGGCGAACGGAGCGGCAGCCAACAGGGTCAGGGCAAGCAAGGACTTCTTCATGGGACGTCTTTCTCTCTAGTTGTTGTGTGTCCGTCGCTCCAGGGAAGCGACGGTGCACGAAGTATCCGCCGCCGCTCACAACACCTCCTGAATACCAAACTTAGCGGTACATAAATTGCGCGGACACGATGGGAACTTTCAGCAGTTGCGCGATTGCAATTCCCGTCGGGGCATGAAGTGTGTCCCGTTTCGTGGCGTCGCGACGAATGAAACAGCAAGCGGATGGATACCGCAGCGCGTGCAAACGCGCATGTTTTTCCGGGGCGTCAGGAGACACGCAGGATGGAAGGACAAGACAGGAACCCGGTGCTCGGGGTGGAACGCGAAGACGGGGTCGATCAGACCGACATGCTGCGACTGGACGATGCACGCTGGGAGGCGATCCTGGCCGCGTTGCCGCCCCTGGTCCGCGCGCGTGCCCTGAATGGCGAGCGGACGCGGGCATTCCTCGAAGCGGTGTTGTGGGTCGCCGTCACGCGGCAACCGTGGGGTCGGCTGCCCCTGGCATGGGGGCGGTGGCACAGCATCTATGTCCGCTTCACCCGTTGGGCACAGGACGGCATCTGGGATGACGTGATCGCGTCGCTGCAGGCGCACGCGGACATTGCCGATCCGCTCCGCCAACTCGTCAGCACGTACAGGCTCTCGCACCACCCTGCGTCGCTTGCGCGCCGCTCGGGTCCGCGATTCACGCCGTTCTGAGGGCGCGCCGGATCCGGGAACCGGGGATGCCGACATGCGCCGGTGCATGGCGGGGGCAGGGYGGCAAACACAGACGCCATCGGCCATCGAGACATCGCAGCACGGCGCGCAGACGCTGGCGACATCGGTCGCCGCACGCCTGACAACGAGGGCGATGGCATCAGCCTGTGGGGGTATCCGTATCGTGGGCGTCGGGCGACTGGCGCGCGACGATGCTGGTGGCGGTCAGGTCACCCGTGACATTGCCCGTCGTGGCGAACACATCGGGAATGGTGTCCACCGCCAGCAGGAGGCCCAGCGGTTCGATCGGCAGGCCCATCGACTGCGTCACCGGCATCACCGTGGCCATGAAACTCACCTGGCCCGGCAGGCCGATCGAACCCAGGCTGATCACCACTGCAAGTGCGGCGCCGGCGGCGAGCGTGACGGCGTTGACGTCGATGCCATAGGCCCACGCGACGAAGCATGCCGCCACGATGTACTGGATCGGGCTGGTGATGCGGAACAGCGTCACCGCCATGGGCAACACCAGCGCGGCGACGGCGCGCGGATGTCCCAGGCGGAAGCGCGCGCTCTCCACCATCGCCGGCAGCGAGGCGAGCGAGGATTGCGTGCTGGCAGCCACGACCTGCGCGGGCAGGATCGCCTTTGCGAACGCGAGCGGCGACTGCCGCGCGAACACCGCGACCAGCACGTAGCAGATCAGCGTCGCGCCGAGGTACATGCCGCACTGCAGGGCGATGTAGCCCGCCAGCGCACCGATGACGCCGATACCGGCCTGCGCGCACACAGCGAGTACCAGGGCGAACACGCCGATCGGCGCTGCCAGCAGCATCCAGCGCACGATCACGATCATGGTGTCGGCGATCCCGTGGCAGAACCCGATGATCTGCGCGCGGCGATCCTCCTGCACGCGCGTCAGCGCGAATCCGAAGAACAGCGCGAACACGACTACCGGAAGCATGGCGCCCTGGGCGGCCGCCATGATGGCGTTGCTGGGAACGATCGAACCGATCCAGTCGGCCAGCCCCGGCGCGGCAACCTCACCGGAGGCCGGCAGCGTGCCGTGCAAGGTGGCGGTCAACGCGGCACTCGGCGGCACCATCGACAGGATGAGGGGCGCGACGATGGCCGCGTAGGCCGCGAACAGCGACAGCAAGGCGATGAAGACCACCATCGCGCGCCGCGCCACGCGGCCGGAAGCCGCAGCATCGCTCGCCGTCGCGACGCCCAGGATCACCAGCGACAGCACCAGCGGCACCACCGTCATCTGCAGTCCACTGAGCCACAGCTTGCCGATGGGCTGCGCGATGGCAACCGCCGTGGCGGCACTCGCAGGTGACCAGTGCGCCAGCGCCAGGCCTACCACGGCACCGGCGGCAAGACCCAGAAGCACGCGCGCCGTGGCGCCTGGCCACCTCATCGCACCGCCTCCGGCAACTGCCAGTCATGCGCCAGGCGCGCGTACTCGGCACGCGGCAGCAGCACGAAGACCGGGCGCGCATCAGGGCGCAGCCAGCGCAGCACACCGTCCATCGTCTCGGCTGCCATCGCCGTGCAGCCGGCGGTCGGCTCGCCCGGCGTGCGCCACAGGTGCGCGAAGATGCAGCTGCCGGCGCGCGGCGTAGCCTTCGGGTTGTGGCCGATCACCAGGCCCTCCCGATAGCGCACATCGCCCTTGTTGTGCAGGTCCAGCCGCATCGGCTCGGTCGAGCCCTTCGCGGCGGCCTCGCCTTCCGTGCGCGTATCGATGATGCGGTTGTAGAGCGGGGAATCCGGTACGTCGATGCAATAGCTGGTCGCCTGCATCGGGCGGTACGGCATGGCCGTGTCGGCCTTGTCGGCATAGCCGAAGGCCTCGCCCAGCGTGAACACGCCTGCGGGGGCACGGCCATCGCCCTCCTGCTTCTGCGGTCCCCGCGCCTGCGCCGGGTGCAGGCCCAGACCCCAGGCGCTGCCATGGCGTCCGACCGAAACCGGCGCTGCGGCCGCCRCCGCCTGCCACCGGCCGTCGCGCAACTCGAAACGCTGCAACGTAGCGTCGGTGGCATCCCATCCCTCGGTCACCACCAGCACCAGCTGGCGCGCGTCGCGCCAGGGCTGCGACGCGGGCGCATCGGCGGCGAGTGCAGGGCCGCTGCTCGCGATCAGGGCGAGGGTCAGCGCGAACGATCCCAACGGGAGACGCGGAAACGACAGTAAGGGCATCACGACTCCAGCAGATGGTGGATGCGTTCGAGGTTGATGGCGAGCTGACGGTTGCGGTCCGGATTGGACTGGCACAGCAGCACGAACACGAAGTCGAGCAGCGATTGCAGCGACGAGCGATAGAGCAGCTGTTCCACGTGCGGCGCGGGATCATGCGCCGAGATCACCAGCGCGGCGTCGGCGTGCGCACGCAAGGGATTGGCCGTATGGCGCGTGATCGAGATGACCTTGCCCTCACAGGCCTGGAACTGCCGGCTCACCTGCGAGAGCTCGGGCAGTTTGCCGAACTCGGAAAACATCAGCAGCACGTCGCCGGGACGCACGGCCGACAGGTTGGCCATCATCAGGATCGGATCGGCGTGGTGCACCGTCAGCAGTCCCAGCAGCGACAGCCGCATCGCGAACTCGCGCGCGAACAGGCCATCGTCGCCCAGGCCGCACACGAACACCTTGTCGGCCCCGTCGATCAGGCTGACGATCGGCTCGATGTGCGCGCGCGGGTTGAGGCTGCGGGTTTCCTCCTCGGCCGCCATCTTGCTGCGGCGCAGGCCGTCCTGCAGCTGCTGGTAGGCATCGCCGGCGTCGTCGCTCTCGGCGTGCGGCGGCATCGCGTGGCCATTGCCGTTGCGGGCGACGGCTTCGCCGATGGTGTACTTGAGGTCGGGGTATCCCTTGAACCCGAACTTCTGCGCGAACTTCACCACGCTGGACTGGCTGATGCCGAGCGCGCTGGCGAGCTGTTGCGACGAGTAGTCGCGCAGCAGGTGCGCGTTGTCGAGGATGAAGTCGGCGATGCGGCGTTCGATGGCCGACATCTGGTCGCGTTCGGAGCGGATCTTCACCAGGGAGGTTGTCATGGCGTGAGTGTGATGGCGGTGGACGGTGCTGACAACGGGCCATCGCCACCGGGCTCAGCCCGGCAGCATCTCCAGGCCACGGATCTCGCGGATACCCAGGCCCGGCGCCTCGGTGATGGTGATCTCCGACTCGTTGAAGATCACCCCGCCCTCGACGGGGTTGAACTGTCCCAGCGAGGGTCCGTCCAGGTCGACCTTGGTGATGACGTTGGCCTTCGCTGCCGCGACGTGCACGGCGGCGGCCACGCTGATGCTGGTCTCGATCATGCAGCCGATCATGCACTCCACGCCGTACAGCGAGGCGATGTCGGCGATGCGGATGGCGTTGGAAATGCCGCCCGTCTTCATCAGCTTGATGTTGATGATGTCGGCGGCACGCATCTTGATCAGATCGATGACCTCGGTCGGGCCGAACACGCTCTCGTCGGCCATCACCGGCGTGTGAACGCGGTCGGTGACGTACTTCAGGCCGTCCAGGTCGCGCGCCTTCACCGGCTGCTCCAGCAGTTCCAGGACGACGCCAGCGTCCTCCAGGTGCTGCATGGCGAACACGGCCTGCTTGGCGGTCCAGCCCTGGTTGGCGTCCAGGCGCAGCAGCGCCCGGCCTTCCACCGCGGAGTAGATGGCCTTGACCCGTTCGATGTCCAGCCCGATGTCCTTGCCCACCTTGATCTTCAGTGACTCGAAGCCGCGCTCCACCGCGCTGATCGAGTCGGCCACCATCTTGTCGATGTAGTCGACGCTGATGGTGATGTCGGTGGTGATGACCGGGTCGCCACCGCCGAGCATCTTGTACAGCGGCGCGTCGTACAGCTGCGCCCACAGGTCGTACACCGCGATCTCGACGGCCGCCTTGGCACTGGTGTTGCGCTCCAGGGCGGTCTGCACCAGGTCGGTGATGTGGTTGAGGTTGGCGATCTCCTGTCCGATCAGCCGCGGGCGGATGAACTTGCCGATCGCCTCGACGATCGAGCCGTGGGTGTCGCCGGTGATGACCGCGGTGGCAGGCGCTTCGCCATAGCCCACATGGCCGGTGTCGGTATGCACGATGACCACGATGTCCTCCACCGTGTCGACGGTGCGCAGCGCGGTCTTGAACGGTGTCTTCAGCGGCACGCGCAGCATGCCGAAGGTGATGTCGGTGATCTTCATGGAGCCCCTTGGGGACGGATGCGCTGGATGGCGGTGATGCGATCGACGGTGGATTGCTCGCTGTTGAACAGCAAGGGCTCCAGCGGCGTGACGGCGACCGAGTTGAGCGTGGTGCGGACCACGCGGCCGTCGGCGCCGCGATAGGTGATGCCGGTGGTGTCGTGGATGGTGTACGTGGTGCCGTTGTCGTGTCCGATCACCATCATCACGTGGCCGGGGATGTAGATCAGGTCGCCGACCTGCAAGCTGCGGAGGACCTCCAGCCGCTTCTCGTGGCTGTCGCCGACATCGAAGCCGATGCGTTCGAGCGCGGGACTGACCGCCTGGGCGCTGGTGTTGCGGGGCAGGATGATGCCCATGCTGCGGTACACCTCGGAGACGAAGCCGCTGCAATCGCGGCTGTCGTAGCGGTGGCCCCAGCCATAGCGTTCGCCCAGGAACTTGAAGCTCTGGCGGAGCAGGTTGGCCGGGGTGTACGGCAGGTAGTCGGGGGCGACGTCGGCCGTCCTGGGCAACAGCGCGGGCAGCAGTGCGAGCGTGCCGTCATCGCGGCGTACCGGCAGCTGGATGACATGCGAGGTATAGGGATGCTGCCCGTTCACCGGCTTGTCGGCCGGCCAGTCGGCCAGCACCGGGACGCGCACGCCCATGTCCAGCTGCAGTGCCGACAGTCCGGGCTCCTCCGGGTTGTGGACCGTGCGCGCGGTGGCGCCGGTGACCACCAGCGCGGACGGGCCCGCGCCGTATCCGAACACCATCTCACGCGCGCCTTCGCCGACGTGGCGTTTCTCGATCCAGGCGGCGTAGAGCGGGCTTACCACGAAGTACCACGCGCCGTCGGCGCTGGTATGGGCGATCACGACCGGAGTGCCGGGGAACAGCGCACTTTCCTGGAATCGGTCGATATCGGTGTCGTCCTTGCTGCTGAATACGTGCTCGCGTGTCGGGAACGTGCGCAGGTCGGCGCGATGCACGACCAGGCCGTAGCGTGCAGGCGCACGGGTCGGAATGGCATCCAGCGCTGCGTTGGCGACGAACCCGGCGAGCTGTTCGCGGGTGATGTCGCGTCCCTTGTCGTCGTACAGCGTCCGGGTGGGGGCCGAGGACAACGGGTCGAGCCACGCGCGCACGTCGGCGCGCGTCAGTTCCGCGGGCAGGCGTTGCAGGTCATGCACATGACGATCGCGCTGCCACATCTGTTCGTTCTGCGCCGCGACGCCCCGGGTGTCCAGCAGCAGGCGGTCCGGTGCGGACAGGCGGCGGACCCAGTCCTCGGGCTGGAGATGCCGCGCCTGTACTCCGATGACGGCATGCGCCGGGACGGCCAGCGGCTCTTGCGCGATCGACGGCAGCGCGGCGAACAACCCGCCGAGCAGCGCGAGCGCACCCAGCGCCTGCGGCAGACCTGCACGGTCCCTGGGCCGGTACGACATCGGTGTGTTCATCCCATCCCCTTTTCCAGAACCCTCGCCCGCCACCATGACGCCATGGCCGGGGCGGTTTCCACAAGAATATTTATTTCTTCCGTCATAAAAATCAAGAATAAATTATTGACCCTTGCGTTCACGTCGTGTTACACAACCGCGACCAGTCGGCGTGGGGATGTGCGACGTGGATGCGAGCAGAAGCCAGCACGGGGTGACAGGACGCGACAGGCGGGCCCGACGGCGCCTGGCGGCGTGGCTGTCGCTGTGCGGGTGGCCGATAGTACTCCCGGTACCCGGCCTGGCCGAGGCCGGCGATCCGCTCGCGGCCATCGTCGCCGACATCGACCGGGGGCATTTCCAGCAGGCGGAAGACGCGATCGCCCGGGCGCTTGCGGACGGGGCGGCGGATGATGCCCGTCGCCAGGCCCTGCAGTTCCAGCGCGAGCGCATGCGCCGCATCCGGCTGGATTTCACCCTCGATGCCGACGCCGTGCGCGAGCGCGTGCGCGCGCAGATTCCCGACCTGAGCGATGAGGAATTCCAGCGCTGGGACCGGGCCGGCCTGATCGAGCGGCTCGACAT
>NZ_JBGFFG010000019.1:0-18589 GCF_056175765.1 Pseudoxanthomonas sp. LjRoot204_2
TGCGAGAACACCACCAGCGGCACCTTGCCGCGGCGTGCGTTGTCGGGCCAGAACAGCTTTACCGGCACCGCGCGTCCGCGCACGGGATCCACCCAGTCCAGGTCCTGCACGCGATAGCCCGCGCGTTGCTCAACATGATCGCCCGCCCGCACGGGCGCGTGCGACGAGGCGACGAGCATCGGCGCCAGCAACAGCAGGGACAGCAGTACCGCCAACCGATGGCGGCGGAACAGGGAGAACACGTTCATCGGCAACACATCCAGTACAGGGACAGCGCACGCGGCGCGCACCCGCATGCGACAGGGACAGAACGCCGACTTCGCGGCGCGCTACTTCTTCTTCGGGCGGCCAGCCTTCACCGGCGCCAGCGCGTCCAGGGCCTTCGCCAGCGCCTGCGGCGACAGTGCGGACAGCGCCTGCAGGCCCGCGCGCAGCAACTCGCTCTTCTTCGCCGGCCGCTGCATCTGCAGCGCACGCTGCTTGAGCACGGCCACCAGCGCGAAGTCGTCCGCCGGCATCGTGAAGCTGTCGCGCACCAGCTTGGCCGGCGGCGCCTGCGCCGCCATGCCGGCGTCGCGCGTCTTGCGGGACTTGACCATGGCTCACCCGTAAATCGTATAAACGATTTATACCGTTTCATCCCCGCCCTGCCAAGCCCGGCGTCTGCCGACGAGCGGCAGGCATTCAGGCGGGACGGCACGCAGCGGGGGTGGCATGCGGACCTAGACTGTCGGTGTTCCACCGCTACGGCATGCCATGCCTCCTCGAACCGCCTCCCTGCGCGCGGGTGAACGCGCCGCCTTGCTGGCGGTCGCGGAGGCCCGCGCCCTTGCCGCCGCGCTGGCCATCGCGCCGGTCGATCCGTCGGGCGTGCACGAAGCGCGCAAGGCCATCCGTCGCCTGCGCTCGTTGCTCGCGCTCGCGCGGCGTGCGCTGGGCAAGGACGCGATCGATCCGATCGATGTCGAACTGCGCGCACTGGCCAAGGGCCTGTCCGCCCTGCGTGACGCGCAGGTCGTGCAGGACACCGCACGGGCATGCGCGCGCGACGCGGAGGGCAAGGCCGAGGCACACAGCTGGGAGGCACTGCTGCCGCTGCTGGCCGAACGCCAGCAGCACGTCCTTGCCGCGGCACTGCGCGACGATCCCGGTTTCATGCAGCGCCAGGCGCAGGCGCATCGCCACGCCGACCGGCTGCGGGTGTTGCCGTGGCACCAGTTGGGTGCCGCCGACCTGCGCCGTGCCGTGCTTCGCTCGATGCGACGGCAGGCGAACGCGCAGGCGGCGGCGCTGGCATCGGGCAGGCTGGAGCATCTGCATGCCTGGCGGCGACGGTCACGCCGGTTGCGGATGCAGCTGTCGGCCCTGCGCAAACTGCGGGTCCACGCGCAGCCGGGGCGCGCCGATGCCGCGACCCTGCGACACGTCGCCCAACTGGTCGACCAGCTGGGCGTGCTGCAGGACCTGGCATTGCTGCAGCAGGCGCTGGACGAACTTGCGCGGAGGCAGGTACCGACGACGCCGGCCGCGCTGCGGCGTCCGAAACCCTTGCCCATCCATCCCCTCGGCTAAACGCATTTACCCGCTTTCGACGTGCGCATTCACGTCAAGTACGCCCCGGCAGGGCCGATAGTGACCCATACGGTCTCTCCCGACGGCGCACGGACCGCCGCGCACCGCCGGAAGGCCAGAAGATCCGGTGTTCCGGCAACGGGACGGTTTGGCACAAAGCCTGCTTCTCCCGGGAACAGGCCGGGACCTACCGCCCTCCCTTCACGCAGGATCAAGGCCCGCTGGTGGATTCCACCCTTGCCCCTCGCGGCGCCGCTCCGGCGACGCCCGCACCGCCCCCCCGCCGAGGCGGCCTGCCGCCGCTGGTGTGGGCGACGGCTGTGCTGTTGCTGGGCATCGTGTGCACGTCGATCGTGGCCCACCGGGAATGGGACGACCTGCAGCAGCGGGCGGAGGACGACCGCCGGGCGCTGGCCGATGCCGGGGTCTCGCAACTGCGCGTACCGCTGGAGCAGGCGGCGTCGATGCTGCGCGCCATGCAGACCGTGTACCTGGCCAACGACCAGATGGACCAGGCACGCTTCAGCCAGTACCACGCCAGCCTGCGCAGCCCGCTCGCACCCAGCGCCTACACCTCGGTGGCGTTCGCACGCCGCTCGCCCGCCGACCAGCCGCTGGCTGACCAGGTCTCGTACCGCTACGAATTCGTTGCTCCGTACCAGCCGAACACGTCGTTGATCGGCTTCGACATGGTCACGCAGAAAGCCAACCTGGCCGCCCTGTTGCGCGCGCGCGACACCGACACGGTAGTGATCTCGGCGCCGTTCCCGCTGCGCCAGACCACGCCGGCGGGCCAGAACCCGCTCGGCGTGACGCTGCGCCTGCCCGTGTACTCCGACGGCCCGACGCCGACCACGCCCAACCAGCGGCGCGCGCGCGAAATCGGGGCGCTGGCCATCGGCATCCGGCTGCAGCCGCTGGTGGAAACCGCGATGGCCGGACCGGTCCTGGACGGCTTCCGCGTGCGCCTCTACGACGCCACCGCGGATGCGCATCCGTTCTACGACTCCGCCACGCCCATCGCCACCGGCCTGCCCGCGCAGGTACGGCGCATGGATTTCGGTGGCCGCCAGTGGCGGCTCGAACTGCAGCCGCGCCCGCAACCCCTCGACGCCGGCCGCCTGCAGGCCATCCTGGCCGGCGGCGGCGTGATCAGCCTGCTGCTGGCGGCGCTGGCGTGGTCGCTGGCCACCACGCGGCGGCGCGCGGTCGCGCTGGGCGAACAGATGAGCCGGCGCTACCGCGAGAGCGAACTGCGCTTCCGCGCGCTCAACGAACTGCTGCCGGCGCTGGTGCTGCTGGCCGACGTGCGCGATGGCCGCATCGTCTRCGCCAACCAGGCGGCGCGGATGCGCTTGGGAGATCCCACCGGCCTGCCGCTGTCGGCGCTGTTCTCCGATCCGCAGCTGCAGGCGCGCGCGCGCGATGCCGCGGCCATCGGCAACGACTGGGGCAACCTGGAAGCGGTACTGCTGAGCCCTGGCGGCGGCGCGTTCTGGGCCAGCGCCTCCATTGCGCAGGTCGACATGGACGGCGAGGCGCACCTGCTGATGGTCGCCACCGACATTTCGGAGCAGCGCGAACTGACCGAACGCCTGAGCTACCAGGCTACCCACGATGCGTTGACCGAACTGTGCAACCGCCGCGAGTTCGAGCGCCGCATCGAGGAGGCCCTGAACGAACGCAAGGGTCGCGCGGCGTGCGACCCGTGCGCGCTGCTGTACATCGACCTGGACCAGTTCAAGCTGATCAACGATGTCTCTGGACACATGGCAGGCGACCAGCTGCTCGCGCAGCTCGCGCTGGCGATGCGCCAGCAGCTGCGCGGCGGCGATGTGCTGGCGCGGCTGGGCGGCGACGAATTCGGCCTGATGGCGTTCCACGTGGACGCGGAGGGCGCGCGCGCACTCGCCGAACGCCTGCGCGAATGCATCGAAGCGCTGATGTTCGTCTGGCAGGACCGCACCTACACGGTCAGCGCCAGCATCGGCGTGGTGGCGATCGACCAGCAGGAACCGACCCTGAAGGACCTGCTGGCCTGGGCCGACACGGCGTGCTACCTGGCGAAGGAGAACGGCCGCAACCGCGTGCACCTGTACCGCGAAGACAACGAGACCACGCGCCGCCAGGGCGAAATGGAATGGGCCAACCGCCTGCGCTGGGCGGTGGAACAGGACCGCCTGCTGCTCGACTACCAGGAGATCGTGCCGCTCGACGGCCGCGACACCGCGCCCAGCATCGAACTGCTGCTCAGGCTGCGCGACGAGGACGGCGGCGTGGTGCTGCCCGGCGCGTTCCTTCCCGCCGCCGAACGCTACGGGCTGATGCCGGCCATAGACCGCTGGGTGATCCGCAACGCGCTTGCGCATTTCGGCGAGCTGCACCATTCGGGCATGCGGCTGGGCACGTGCGCGATCAACCTGTCCGGCGCCAGCATCGAGGACGAGGGGCTGGCCGACTTCATCCTGGCGCGCATCACTGAATTCGCGGTGCCGGCCCAGGCCTTGTGCTTCGAGATCACCGAGACGGTCGCCGTGCGCAACCTGCTGAAGGTCGTCGCGGTGATCGAACGCCTGCGCCGCGCCGGCTGCCGCATCGCCCTGGACGACTTCGGCGCCGGCATGTCCTCGTTCGGCTACCTGAAGAACCTGCCCGCCGACCTCATCAAGATCGACGGCAGCTTCATCCGCGATCTCGAAACCGACCCGATGAGCCGCACCATCGTCAGCGCCATCGCGCAGATCGGCCACCAGCGGGGCTTGAAGGTCGTGGCCGAGTGGGTCGCCAGCCCGAAGATCGGCGACGCGCTGCGCTCGCTCGGCGTGGACTATGGCCAGGGCTACGCCCTGCACCGTCCCGAACGCGTGCTGTTCCAGCGCGAAGAGCCGCCGCCGCGGCGCCTGGCGGTGGTGCGCTGACCTACCGCACCGCCTGCTCCGCGGGCGTGTCGATGGCCCGCGGCCGCACGTGCTCCAGCAGGCTCACCAGCGTCTTGCCCGGCTCCTCCCACGGAATCATGTGGGCGGCATGCTCGAACCACACGCCCTGCTTGTAGGGCGCACGCACCTGCGCCAGCCAGGCGGCGGTGGGCGCCGAGGGCGTGGTGTAGTCGTGCCGGCCCATGAACATCACCACCGGGATGGGGAAGTCCACCACGCCGGTGAAGTCGACCTGCAGGAATTCGTCCAGCAACCGGCCCAGCGTGAACACGCTGCCCGCATTGATCGCGCAGCGCGCCGCATCGTCGTAGTCCGGCGACAGGCGCGGGCCCTGGAAGTAATAGGCCGAATCGTCGCGATAGGCGCTCAGGCCGCCGTAGAACTGCGGCCACTTGCGCGCGATCACGATGCGCTCGCGGGTGATCGGCTGGTCGCCGGGATACGGCGCGATCGATTCCATCTCGCGCACCGCGTCGGCATTGCCGCGCTCGCGCGCCATGCGCAGGCCGTAGTCGAAGCTGACCTGCTCGTTGGTCCGAACGTTGATCACCTGGCCGATGCCGACGTAGGCATGGAACAGATCGGGACGCTGCAGCGCCGCGTGCATGGCCACCACCGTGCCCCAGCTGTGCGCCATCAGCACCAGCTTGCGCTTGTGGTAGCGGCCGCGCAGGYGCTCGGCCAGCGCGATCGCGTCGTCCACGTAGCGCTGCACGTGCAGCGTGTCCGCGACGGCGTCCTGGGGATTCAGGGTCAGCGTCCTGCCTGCGCCGCGCTGGTCGTAGTTGACGACCGTGAAGTACTCCTCCAGGGGACGCTGGAACTGCCACAACGTGGGAATGACCGGCGATGCCGGGCCGCCATGCACGAACAGGATCATCGGATTGCTGCGGTCCTGGCCGCGTACGTTCACCCATTGCCGGACGCCGCCGATGTCCACCGCGTAGTCCTCCTGCACGCCGGTGGGAGCGACGATGCGCCCCAGGTCCCCGATGATCTCGCGCGCGGGCGCATAGGCGGACCGGTCGGGGCACGCCGGCTGGGCGGCGGCCGTCGTCGGCGATGCAAGCGTGGCGGCGAACAACAGGGATGCGAACGCGATGGCGCGCATGGGCGTTCCTCTCGGCAGGGCAGTCGGCCGCATTGTCGACGACGTTCCGTCCGCCTGCCCCGGGTCGATGGTCGTGGCGCATGCGTCGTCAGTCACGCTTCCACATCCAGGACCGATGCTTGCGCGACGCCTCGGTCCACGCTCGCGGCGGATGCGTGCGGGCCGCGGCTTGGGTTCTAATGCGGCTGGGAGACACGCGAGGGGCAGGATGAAAGCAGGGATCGTGGCGGCCTGCCTGACGGTCGCGAGCCAGGGCGCGTGGGCACAGAGCACGACGCCGGGCGCCGCGCACGACATGTACCACCAGGAACCCCCTGCCGCGCCCTCGCTGCGCAAGGGCGGTCCTGCGCTGCGCGACAAGCGCAAGCAGGGCGTATCGCCGTCTTACGAGCGGCAATGGCGGGACGCTCTGGCGCTTGGCGAGCAGGGCGACGCCGCCGAGGCGGACCGCACACTCGCGCAGGCGATGGCGCACCGCGAGTTCGCGACGCTGCCGCTCGCCGACCAGCGCATGACGTGGTCGCGCGCGGCGTGGATGGCGACACGCCTGGGCGACCATGTGCGTGCACGCCGCTGGGCCACGCGAGCCGTCGAGGCCGGATCCGACGATCCCGACGACATCTACCTGCTCGCGCAGCTGGACGAACGCGAGGGAGCGCATGACGCGGCCGCGCGCCACGTTCGCGATCTGGCGATGCGCTGGCCGCGCATGGTCGACCACCTCGACACTGCGTTCGTGCTGCGCGTGGCCCGGCAGGCGCCGCCCGCATCGGCGACCCGGCTGCAGGTGATGGAGGCCTTGATGCAGGCCGGCTGGGACGGTGCGGGGCTGGGGGTCGGCGACCTGTGGTACCAGCTCGCCCTGCTCTACCAGGCACGCGGCGACCACGCCGGCGTCCGTCGTGCGGTCAGCTTGACCACCTCGCCCGAGGCGCTGGTGAAATTCCGCGTGGACCGGCGCTTCGATGGCATCGTCGACCTCGACAGCGGAGCACTCGACATCGCGGAAGCCGCACGCCGGCGCGTGGCATCCCTGCGCGTGCTGGCCGACAGGCGCCCTCGAAGCCTCGAGACCCGCATGGAACTCGGCTACGCGCTGCTGGCGACGGGCCAGCACGCGGAGGTGGTCACGCTGGCGAACGAGACGCTCGCCGCGCTGTCGGCGGCATCGGCGGATGCGCCGGCGTTCGACGATCCCGAGGTCGCCGCGTGGATCGTCAACCACCGCGCGGTCGCGCAGCGGAGGCTGGGCAAGCTGTACGACGCGCAGGCCGACCTGTTCCGCGGCACGCTGATGGACGAATCGGGCGGCGCCAACGTCAGCCAGGTGCTCAACCTGGGCCAGTTCCTGTGCCAGCGCGGGCGCCCTGAGGAAGCGCTCGCTGCCATCGGCCGGGTCGGCGACATGAGCGGTTACGGCCGCATGGTGCAGGTCTCCATCGAACACTGCGCCGCTGTCCAGCAGCAGGATGCCGCCTCTGCACGGCGCGCGCTCGACTACCTGCGCGACCACCGCGACGACGCCCTGGAGCTCTGGATCTGGGCCCTGGTCGAAGCCGGTCGCATGGACGACGCAGCCGACGCCCTCATCGCGGCCCTGGCCGATCCGGCGACGCGTGGCGACCTGCTCGCGGCCGTGCAGGAATGGCGGGAGCCGGCCCCGCTGCCTGCCTTCGTGCCCGTGCAGGCGCGCTGGCGTGCACTGATGGCGCGCGACGAGGTCCGTCGCGCCGTGGACGCCGTCGGCCGCATCGAACGCCAGCCGATCTTCGCCATCGGCGGCCTCTGACCGGACGCGGTGTCAGGCGTGCGCCATCCATTGGCGCACCAGCGCCTGCAACGCGGTGCGCTGGGCTTCCACGTCGTCCACGCCGGCGAAAGTCCAGGTCGCGCGGTCGGCGCCCAGCCATGCGAGCAGCTGCCGCGGATCGGCGATCGCGCCCGCGGGCATCGCCTGCTTGCCCGCGCCCAGGTGCAGCACCAGCATCATGCGGTCCGGCCGGCGCAGCTGCATCGTCGCGAAATGGCGGCCCTCCACGTGGAAGCTCGGTGCGTTCCACTTGATGCTTTCGCCGATGCGCGGATCCGTCGCCAGGATCGTCGTGCGCAGCAGGCGGATGGCGGCGTCCTGCGCATGCGCGAGGGTGGCCAGGAAAGCCTCGACATCGTCGCGCGCTGCCTGTGTCCCCATGGTGTCGTGCACTCCGCCTGTCGACTGATCGCGAACGGTAGCGTGGGCAGGGGCCGCCGGCCAGCGCACGGAGCGTCCGACCGGCGGTCGCGCCTGCGCGGCGCAGGTTGATCGGAATCAACGCGGCCGTCGCACGGGCGGCGTACGTTGGCGACTCCTAACGCCACGCCAGGAGCACGCCATGGACCGCACCATGAAAGCCGCCGTCGTCCGGCAGTTCGGCGCCCCGCTGGTCATCGAGGATGTCCCTGTGCCGCGCCCGGCCGCCGGCGAACTGCTGGTCAAGATCGAGGCGTGCGGCGTCTGCCACACCGACCTGCACGCCGCCGAAGGCGACTGGCCGGTGAAGCCCAGCCCGCCTTTCATTCCCGGGCACGAGGGCGTCGGCCACGTCGTCGCGGTGGGCAATGGCGTGACCCACGTGAAGGAAGGCGACCGCGTCGGCGTTCCGTGGCTGTACTCCGCATGCGGCTACTGCGCGCACTGCCTCGGCGGGTGGGAGACGCTGTGCGAAACCCAGCGGAACACCGGCTATTCGGTCAACGGCGGTTTCGCCGAGTACGCGCTGGCCGACGCGGGCTACGTCGGCCACCTGCCGGCGGGCATCGGTTTCGTCGAGATCGCGCCCATCCTGTGCGCCGGCGTGACCGTCTACAAGGGCTTGAAGGTCACCGATACCCGACCCGGCGACTGGGTGGTGATCTCCGGCATCGGCGGGCTGGGCCACCTGGCCGTGCAGTACGCGAAGGCGATGGGCCTGAACGTGGCGGCCGTCGACGTGGACGACGCCAAGCTGGACCTGGCGCGCCGCCTGGGCGCGACGGTCACCGTCAACGCCGCCACCGACGACCCGGCCGCGTATCTGAAGAAGGAAATCGGCGGCGCGCACGGTGCGCTGGTGACGGCGGTATCGCCCAAGGCCTTCGAGCAGGCGATCGGCATGGTGCGCCGGGGCGGCACGGTGTCGCTCAACGGCCTGCCGCCGGGCCAGTTCCCGCTCGACATCTTCGGCATGGTGCTCAACGGCATCACCGTGCGCGGCTCCATCGTCGGCACCCGACTGGACCTGCAGGAGGCGCTCGATTTCGCCGCGATGGGCAAGGTCGCCGCGACCGTGGCGACCGACCGCCTGGAGAACATCAACGCCGTGTTCGCACGCATGYACGCCGGCACGATCGAGGGGCGCGTGGTGCTGGATTTCTCTGCCTGATCGCGCGACTCAGTCCGCGCTCGCCGCCGGCCGCGCCTCGTCTCCGCCCGCTGCGGCGAGCCGTGACTGCGCACCCCGCGCCGGCAGCGGCATCACCCGCAGTCCCCGCTGGCGACACAGATCGAAGGCCGGATACACCGCGCGGCGTCCATTCGCGAACGCCACCTGCAGGTCGTGCACGCAGTCGTCGCTGCGGATCTGGAGGGTGGCCGCATCGCCGCCACCGGCCAGCCGCCCGCCGACGAGCAGTTCGCGCGGCTGGTCCGCGCCGGCCCGCGCCGCGGAGACCGACACGATGGCATCGTGGGCACGGTTGACGAGGTAGAGGTAGTGGGTGCGCTCGCCGGCGTGGGCGGCGGCGAACGGGATGGCGGCGGCGAGCAGCACGACGATGGACGCGCGAGGCATGGCGGAATCTCCGGTGATGAGGGCGCCACCGGCAGCGCGGGTCGCGTGCGGGGCGAGCGCATCTCGCGCCCGCTGCGGGAAGGCGGCAACGGATCCGGGACGAATCGTCGTGCGGCCGTGACGAATCGTCGTGGGCAGCGATCGCGGCTTTCCGTCGCCGGCGCGGCCGCCTAGGATGCGTTCGCACAGGAGGCCCCCATGAAGATCCGTCTGGGCAGCACCGAGATCGGCCTGTTCCGCTACCTGGGGCTGTGGACCGCGATCGCACTGCTGTTCACCTTGCAGAACACGCTCAACAACGGCCTGGAGCGCCCCAGCTGGCCACTGTCGGACCTCATCCGGTGGTCGTTGATCCAGTGGTACAGCTGGGCAGCCCTAGCGCCGCTCGTGTTCCGCCTGGCCGAGCGCTATCCGGTACGCGGCACGTTGCGCTTCCGCGGGTTGGCGCAGCAGCTCGTGGCGAGCCTGTGCACGACGTTCCTCGCGATGGTGCTCGGCGCCCTGGTCTCGACGCTGTTCGAACCCAGCGGCTTCTTCGAGCAGCTCGGCTACTTCCTGGAGCAGCACTTCGCCATCGGCGTGCTGACCTACTGGACGCTGTTCGCCATCCAGCAGGCCATCCAGTTCCACGCCGAGAAGGCGCGACGCGAACTGGAGGCCAGCCGGCTGGCCACCGAACTGGCCCAGTCGCGCCTGCAGGTACTGAAGACCCAGCTGCAGCCGCACTTCCTGTTCAACACGCTGCACGCCATCGTCACCCTGCTCGACGAGGACAAGCTGTCGGCCGAGGACATGCTGCTGCGCCTGAGCGAACTGCTGCGCGCGTTCCTGGAGGACTACGACGGCCAGGAGATCCCGCTGCGCCGCGAGCTGGAGCTGCTCGAGCTGTACCTCGGCATCCAGCGGCGGCGCTTCAAGGACCGCCTGACCACGCGCATCCATGTCGCACCCGACGTGATGGATGCCGCGGTGCCGAGCCTGGTGCTGCAGCCGATCGTGGAGAACGCGATCCGCTACGGCATCGGCCAGCACGTGGGCGAGGACTGCGTGGAGATCGACTGCCGCCGCGAGGGCGACATGCTCTGCATCGACGTGCGCAACTACAACAGCACGCTGGACGAGGGCGGCCAGGCGGGCGGCCACGGCATCGGCCTGTCCAACACGCGACTGCGCATGCGCGAGCTGTATGGGGACCACGCGAGCCTGCGGCTGGACCTGATCGTGCCGCGCGGCGTTGCGTGCCGGTTGCGCCTGCCCTACCGCGACCTCGACGAGGACGCCCTGCCGGAGCACGTGCCCGCATGCGCCTGACCGCGCTGGTGGTGGACGACGAACCGATCGCCCGCCACGCCGTGGCGCGCCTGCTGCGCGACGACGCGGACATCGAGGTGGTGGGCGAATGCGGCGACGGCGTGTCGGCGGTGGCGGCCATCCGCGAGCGCTCGCCCGACCTGGTGTTCCTCGACATCCAGATGCCGGCCATCACCGGCCTGGACGTGGTGGCCACCCTCGGCCCGGCGCGCATGCCGGCGACCATCTTCGTCACCGCCTACGAACAGTTCGCGGTGCGCGCGTTCGAGGCGAATGCCGTCGATTACCTCGTCAAGCCGTTCAGCCGCGAACGCTTCGCCGAAACCCTGCGCCGTGCGAAGCAGCGCCTGGCGATCGGACAGGGCGCCGATGCCGACACCACCGCCCGGATCATGCAGGCGCTGGCAGCGCTGCAACAGCGCGATGCCTACCTGGAACGGATCCCGGTGCGCGAGGACGAGCGCGTCGTCCTGGTCGACGTGGACGACATCGTCTGGATAAAGGCCAGTGGCAACACCGTGCGCCTGCACCTGGCCGACCGCGTGCACGAAGTCCGCGAGACCATGGCCGCGCTGGCGGCACGCCTCGACCCGCGCCGCTTCGCCCGCGTGCACCGCTCGGCCATCATCAACATCCGGCGGGTCAGGGACATCCATCCATGGTTCAACGGCTACCACGTGGTCACGATGGATACCGGCCAGCAACTCCGGATGAGCCGCTACCAGCACGATGCCTTCCTGAAGCTGGCGACCCTGCGGCACGGGGACTGMCGCGGCCCGTGCCGCGCCGCCCTCATTCCGAATCCACGCCCGCCAGCGCCAGCACCCAGCCCGGCACCACCGGCTCGCCGGCGTAGAACTCCTTCGGCCTCTTCTCCGCCATCGCCCAGCGGTGCAGCCAGCTGGGGCCGTAGCGGCCGTTGTAGCCGTCCTCGCCGCGCGCGTAGGCAGGGTCGCGCATCGCCTCGTCCAGCGTCACCACGCGGTAGCCGCGTCGCTGCACGCCGGCCACGAGATCCGCGTAGGCGACGGCGTTGAGCTCGTTGGCGTGCAGCAGCCAGACCTGCGGCAGCGCGTAGCCGAGCAACGCCTGCGACTGCCGTTCGAAGTAGTCGACCTTGTTGAGCATGTAGGGCACATAGCCGCGCCGCAGCCGCTCCAGCGTCGCCGCGCGCACGGGCGTGTCGGGCTGGCCGTCGAGCACGTTGGCGTAGGCGAACGCCCATACCCATTCGCCGTTGTCGACCGTCACCGGTGCGATGCGGTAACCGTGTCCGCCCAGGAACGCGGACAGCGCCGCACGTTCCTCCGGCGTGCGGCCGGCGCGCAGGTACGGGTGGCGAAACCAGCGCGGCGCCTGGCCGCGTTCCGCCAACAGCGGGCGCAGCACGCGTTCGCCGCGCAGGATGTCCTGCTGGAACGCAGGCAGACCGACCGCATGCAGATCGAGATGGCCATGGGTGTGGTTGCCCAGCCCGAAGCCCGCATCCCGCCAGTCGCGCAGCATCGCCACGCGCTCGGGCCGCACTTGGCCATCGACTTCCAGCTTGCCCTCGTTGACGAAGCCGACCACCGGCACGCCGGCCTGCTCCAGTTGCGCCATGAGCTGCGCGTGGCGTCCTGCGAGCGCGTCCGGCGGCGTCTTGTCCATGCGCTGCCACGGCAGGTCATCGATGGTGACGGCGATGCGGCGGTCGGGCCCGGCGGCATGCGCACTCAACGCCCATGCGGACAGCAACAGTACTTGCAGGAGGAAGCGCACGCGCAGTCCGGGACAGGGGGGCGGAGCGGCGAGCTTATCGTCCGGCATGGCCCGGCCGCCAGCCGACTCAGGACGTGCTGTGGGGCGCAGCGCGCAGTCGCGCTTCGATGGCCGCGTGCAGGCCGGGAACGTCCGGTACGCGGATGCCGAATGCCTCCTGCAACACCGTGATCACCGCCTCGGCATTGGGCAGGCTGCGCCGCTCGCTGGCATGACCGGGGCGATGCAGCGCGACGCTGCCGTCGTTGAGCGTCCGGCGCCAGCCCGGCCCGGTGAGGGCGGCGCGCAGCTGGCCCACGAACGGCGAGTCCGGATGCGTGCTGACGTACCAGTTGCCGACGATGTGATCGATGTCGGCCTGCGGCTGCAGGTCGAACACGTACAGCGCCCGCCACTCGCCCGCCACCCTCGAGCACAGCGTATAAACGCCATCGCGCCGGGTGATGCGGTAAGGCTCGTGCGGCGTGGCCTGCACGTCTTCGGTATCCAGTCGCAGTGGTGCGGTGGGCACCATGCCGCCGAAGCCGACATCGACGATGTAACGCTGCMCCTCCACAATGGCCAGTACCAGCAGGTGCGTGCGCGCGGTGGGTTCGTCCTCCGGTCCTCCCATCACCACGCGCGCCGTCAGGCCGCGCGCATCGAAGTGCAGCTGCCGGAGCAGCGCCAGGAAAACGCGATTGAGTTCGTAGCAGTAGCCGCCGCGCCCCGCATGCAGCAGCTTGTGCTGGATGGCTGGCAGGTCGATCGGTACGGGCGCGCGCAGCAGGGTGGACAGGGTTTCGAACGGAAACGTGGCGGTATGCCGCAGCTGCAGCGCGCGCAAGGTGTCCAGAGTGGGCGGCGGCGGTCGGTCGTGACCCAGGCGTTGCAGGTATAGCGCGATGTCGGCGAGCGTGTCGGCCACGGAAGATTCCCTCGTTGGGCGGGCCATCACGGTAGGACCTAAAGCGCGATTGAGGTCAAGACGCCTCGCAGGACGCATGCTCCATCGCCTCCATCGCCGACCCTTCCCATACCTTCATGCCGCGTGATGATGTCGTGTCCTGCCGATGCGGCATCATGCGTAGGTAGAGATCACCCACCCCCAGGATCATCCGATGCGTGCATGGCTGTTGCTGCCCCTGTTGCTGCTGACCTCCGGTGCCGCGTACGCGGCCGATGCCTGTCCGCAGTTGTCGCAACAGACGCCGACGGATGTCGCCACCCGCATCGCCGCTGTCGCCTGCCGCGAGCACCTGATGTGGTACCGCCCCTTCATCGACCGCGAGGGCAAGCTGGCGAACGCACCGATGACCGAGGCGGAGTCGTCGCTGTTGTCGCTCGGCGACGACCGCGCCTGGCAGCGCGTCGCGCGCTACTGGCGCGACAGCGGGCTGCTCGCCGCGATCGGTCACCGTCGCGGCGCGACCGAGTGCCTGTACGCCTCGTCGACGGGCCCTCAGGCCGAGGCCTGCCGCGGCTTCGTGGTGGACACGCCATGGTCGGCCGCCTTCATCTCGTGGGTGATGCGTGAGGCCCGGGTGCCCGGCTTCCGCGGTTCCAGCCGCCACTTCACCTATGTGCAGGCGGCGTTCCAGAACCCGTCGACCAACGCCTTCGACGTCATCGACGTGGCGAAGGCCAAGCCGGTGGTCGGCGACCTGATCTGCTACGTGCGCCAGTCCGGCCGCCTGTTCGGCCACGAAGGGCTGGTGCCTTTGCTGCGCAGCGGCAGTTCGCTGGACATGCATTGCGACATCGTGGTGGCGGTGAACCCGAACAACGACAGCACCGCGTACGCCATCGGCGGCAACGTGCAGCAGAGCGTGACGATGCGGATGCTGCCGCTCAACCGCAGCGGCGAGTTCTGGGGCGGGCTGCCGCTCCGCATCGGCGACGGCACGCTGTGCGCGCCCGACAACGAAGCGGCCTGCAACATGAACCGCCAGGACTGGGCGGCGATCCTGCGACTGAAGTCACCGGAACAGCTGGCGAGACTTCCCGGCGCCCTGCCCCCGGTGCAGGATGCGCCAGGCGTCGAAGCGACCGAGAAGGCGGAATGCTGCATTCACTGCGTCGTCGGATCCGGTGTGCCAAGGTGCCCCGCGGACGCGACCCCGCCCACCACCCCGGATACGCAACGATGATCCCGTCCCGCCTCCCTGCCGTACGCCTGGCGCCCATCGCCGCCGCCCTGATGCTGGCCGCCTGCGCCACCCCGCCTCCGGCCGCCAGCCCTACGCTGGCCGCGGGCCAGCAGGCCACCGTCGATGGCACCGTCGTCAGCGTCGACACCACGCCCTGGACCTACGATGGCAGCGCCGTGGTGAAGGTCGCAGCCCCCAACGGGCAGGTCGACGTGCATCTGCCCGCCCGCTGGAACCTCTGCAAGGCGCCGCTGCCGGAGGACGTACAGGGGCTGAAGGCCGGCGACCGCGTGCGGGCCACCGGCACCGTCACCGACGACGGCGCGCTGGTGGTCTGCGAGCAAGCCGAACACGGCCTGCGCAGAACACCCTGAGCGATCACGCCCAGCCCCCGTGACCGCGGCTGCCGACGCGATCGGCGCACGGCACCGGAAGGGACGTGCGGCAGGTCGGGATGGTGCAGCGCAGCTCGCATGTAACCGTTTTCATGGCTAGTGTCCGGCGCTCGCGGGGTGGCCCGCGTTGCCTGGAACCGCCTGATGATCCCCACGCCGACGCGCCGCCTGCTGTGCGCCACCACCACCGCCTGCGCCCTGGCGATCGGGTTGGGTGTGAGCCCCGCCGCCCGTTCGGCCGACGCCCTGCCCCCGCGCACTGACTGGAAGGCGACGAGCTCGGCCAGCACCACGGTGGAGATGGCCCCGGCCAAGGGCATCGATGGCGACCCGGCGACCAAGTGGGGCGGCGCGTTTTCGCCCGGCCATTGGTACCAGGTGGATTTCGGCAAGCGCGTCTCCGTCGGCGCGGTGGAACTGCATTGGGAATGGGGCGGCGCGCGCGCGTACTCCATCCAGGCCTCCGATGACGGCAAGCATTGGCGCACCGCGTTCGAGACGCGCGATGGCGTGGGCGGCATCGAGTACGACGTATTCCCCACCGTGCAGGCGCGCTACCTGCGCCTGACCGCGCCGGACCGCTCGGCGGACTGGGGCGTGTCGGTGTTCGAATTCCAGCCGTACGCCGGTGGCGAGACGCCGCGCATCACCGGCGTGAGCGGCGACCCCGCCGCGCTGTGGTCTGATGCCGGCGAGGCGCATGCGATGAATGCGAAGCCCGCGGCCGACGGCATGCGGCAGCTGCAGATCGACCTGCCCAGGCCGCTGTCCGTGGCCGGCCTGGAAGTGGCGTGGAAGCACACGCCGCGTGCGGCGAAGCTGGAAGGCCGCGAGTCTGGCTCGGACCGCTGGATCGTGCTGGCGGAAGACCCCAACGCCTACGGCAGCACCGCCTTCCTCGCCGACAGCCAGGCCCGCACGCTGTCCGCGCTGCGCTTGAGCGTGCGCGGCCAGGGCGAGCAGGCGCCCACGCTGCAGCGCCTGCGCCTGATCGGGCCGAAGCGGGTGATGACGGCGATGAAGCGCTACGAACTCGCGGCCTCGCGCGAGCACCGTGCGCTGTTCCCGTCGTCGCTGCACCAGCAGCAGGTGTACTGGACGGCGGTCGGCATTCCCGCGGGCCGGCAGAAGTCCGTGCTCGACGAATTCGGCCATGTCGAAGCCTTCAAGGGCGCGCCGCTGGTGCAGCCGGTGTGGCGCGACGCCGGCGGTCGTGCGAGCGCAGCGAACGCCGATACATCCATCACCCATGCGCTGCGTGACGGCTGGATGCCGATGCCGACCGTGCAGTGGTCGCCACAGCCGGGCCTGGAACTGACGACGGCCGCGATCGCGCTCGAGCAGCGCAGCGCGCCAGTCACGCTGGTCCGCTACCGCCTGCGCAACACCGGCACCATGCCGGTCGCCGGCAGCTTCAACCTGCTGACGCGGCCGATGCAGGTCAGCCCGCCATGGCAGAACGGCGGACCCTCGCCGATCCGCGACATCACCGTCGGTAGCGGCAATGCGGCGCAGGTGGCGGTCAACGGTCGCACGCTGTTCCAGTCGCTGACGCCGGTGGCGCGCGCGTCCGCGTCGGCTTTCGGTGCGCATGGCGAAGGCGAGATCACCGGCCTGCTGATGGCCGACGCGTTGCCCGATGCGCAGCAGGCGCACGACGACACGGGTCTGGCGGCCGGCCAGCTCGGCTACGACGTGGCACTGGCGCCGGGCGCGACGCAGGACATCGTCATCGCGTTCGCCCTCGGCGACGCGCGCATCGATCCCGCAAAGCCGCTACCCGCCGCACCGGCGCTCGATCTCGCCGGACTGACCGGCGAAGGCGCGTTCGACGCGCGTGCCGACGAGGTGGCCGCACAGTGGCAGAAGCGCCTGGGCCGCATCGGCCTGTCGCTGCCGGACGCGTCCCTGGTCGACATGCTCCGCGCGCAGGCGGCGTACATGCTGATCAACCAGAGCGGCCACGCCATGCAGCCGGGCCCGCGCAACTACAACCGCTCCTTCATCCGCGACGGCGCCGCCACCGCCGCCACGCTGGTGCGCATGGGCATGCCGAAGACGGCGCGCGACTACCTGCAGTGGTACGCGGGACACGCGGTGCATGAGAACGGCCTGGTGTCGCCGATCCTCAACGACGACGGCTCGGTCAACACGGGGTTCGGCTCCGACATCGAGTACGACAGCCAAGGGCAGTTCATCTGGCTGGTCGCCGAACTCGCGCGTCTCGATGGCGGTGCGCGCAGCGTGCGCGACTACCAGGACAAGGTGACGCGCGCGATGAAGTTCATGCAGGACCTGCGCGAACGCACGATGGTGCCCGGCTATCTCGCCGACCAGCCGGCGCCGGAGCGCTTCCACGGCATCCTCGCGCCGTCGATCAGCCACGAGGGCTATCCCGTCCCCACGCACAGCTACTGGGACGACTACTGGGCGTTGAAGGGCTGGCACGACGGCGCATGGCTGGCCGAACAGTGGGGCGATGCGAAGACCGCCGCCTGGGCGCGCGAACAGTACGCCGCGCTGCGCGCATCGATGGCCGCCTCGATTCGCGCGACTATGGAATGGAAGGGCATCGACACCATCCCCGCCGACGCCGACATGGGCGGCAGCGATCCGACCAGCCTGTCGATCGGCCTGGACCCGGCCGGCCAGCAGGACGTGATGCCGGCCGACGCACTGAAGGTCACGTTCGATCGCTACCTCGACGACGTGCGCAAGCGCGACACGCCCGGGGCGCTGTATGCCTACACGCCGTACGAAATCCGCAACGTGCTGACCTACGTGCACCTCAACCGTCCGCAGGAAGCGCACGAGCTGCTGATGCGCTTCCTCGGCCACCGCCGCCCCGCACCGTGGCAGGTGCTGGCGGAAGTGGTGTACTCGGATGCGCGCCACGCGATCTACCTTGGCGACATGCCGCATACGTGGATCGGCTCGGAATACGCGCGCTCGATCTTCGGCATGCTGATGCACGAAGGCGACGACGCGCTGTCGCTGCTGCCCGGCACGCCACCGGCCTGGGTCGCCGGCGACGGCCTGCGTGTGGATGGTTTGCCGACGGCCTACGGCACGCTGGCGATGGCCGCGCGCCAGCAGAACCAGACGCTGCGCATCACGCTGGGCCCGGGCCTGCGCAAGGACACCGCATTGAAGGTCAGTTGGCCGACCCGCACGAAGCCGTCGCGGGTGATGGTGGATGGCAAGGCGGTGAGCGACTACGACGATCAGGGAGTACGGATCGCCCACCCCTTCAGCCGGTTGGAGGCGAGCTGGTAGTCGTCCTGGGCAATGTCGTCGGTATCGCACCGAAAATCGTAAACAAACATCGCGCGATGCTCTGAATAAATTCTTTTATATCAATTCTTTACGTGAACGTATTTCTGATATATCGTTCTTAAATCGTAAAGAATCAAGGCTTCCGGATGCCTCGCGCGCGCACTGCCGATGTACCAGATCTTCYGTCGTTGCTGGCGGGTGGCGACCCCGTGCCGGCGGCGGCGCTGGCACAGGCGCTGGGCGTGAGCCGCCCCATCCTGGCCCGGCTGGTCGCCGAGGCCGGGGC
>NZ_JBGFFG010000020.1:0-17814 GCF_056175765.1 Pseudoxanthomonas sp. LjRoot204_2
GATTACGGGTGAGCGGCGAGCGCCTGCTTGCGTTCGCGCGTCCAGGCACGGATCTGCTCCTCCAGCACCGGCAGCGTCACCGATCCCTGCTTCAGCACGGCGTCGTGGAAGGCCTTGATGTCGAACGCCGGTCCCAGCGCCTGCTCGGCTTCGCCGCGCAGGCGGACGATGGTGATCTCGCCCAGCTTGTAGCTCAGCGCCTGCGCGGGCCAGGAGATGTAGCGGTCGACCTCGGTGGTGACTTCGTGCTCGGACAGGGCGGTGTGGTCGCGGAGGTAGGCCAGGGCCTGCTCACGCGTCCAGCCCTTGTGGTGCACGCCGGTGTCGATGACCAGACGCGCCGCGCGCCACATCTCGTAGGTCAGGCGCCCGAAATCCTCGTACGGCGTTTCGTAGATGCCCATCTCCTTGCCCAGCTTCTCGGTGTACAGCGCCCAGCCTTCGCCGTAGGCGGAGATGTAGTTGTCGCGGCGGAAGGCGGGCTGCTCGCCCTGTTCCTGCGCCAGCGCCGCCTGCAGCGAGTGGCCGGGCGAGGATTCGTGCAGCGTGAGCGCCGGCAGGTTGTAGAGCGGGCGCGAGGGCAGGTCGTAGGTGTTGAGCCAGTAGGTACCCAGGCCGCCGCGGCCGGCGGTCCAGAACGGCGCGATGTCGGCCGGCACCTCGACGATGGTGAAGCGCCCGCGCGGCAGCGTGCCGATGAACTTGCCGACTTCACCGTCCACGCGCTTGGAAATCCACGCCGCGCGGTCTAGCAGCTGCTGCGGCGTCTTCGCGTAGAACTGCGGATCGGTGCGCAGGAAGGTCAGGAATTCGGCGAACGTTCCCTTGAAGCCGGTCTGCCTGATCACCGCCTGCATCTCGGCCTGGATGCGCGCGACTTCCTCCAGGCCGATCGCGTGGATCTGTTCGGCGGTCAGGTCCAGCGTGGTGTATTCGCGGATCTGCTGCGCGTAGAAATCCTTGCCGCCCGGCATCGCTTCCGCCGCCAGCGTGGTGCGCGCTTTCGGGACGTATTCGGTACGGAAGAACGTCAGCAGCGTGCCGAACGCGGGCACGACCTGTTCGCTGATCGCCGCGCGCGCTTCCTTGCGCAACGCTTCCTGCTCGGCCGCGGGAATGCTGGCTGGCATCTTCCTGTAGGGCGCGTAGAAGGTGGACTGTTCGGGGTCGCGTTGTTCGGCGACCGCGGCAATCGACACGTCGCGCCCCTCCAGCACCGCGCGCGGCACGGTGAAGCCGCGCTTCAGTCCGCTGCGCATGTTGGCGATGTGCTGGTCGAAATGGCGCGGCACATCGCGCAGCCGCGCGGCGTAGGCGCGGTAGTCGTCGGCGGACTTCATCTGCCGGCGCGCCATGAAGGACAGGTTCGACCAGAACGACGAGTCGGAATTGAACGGCATCTCGTACGCCCGCAGCCGCACCTCCGCCGCCAGGTTCTCCACCTGCGGGCGGTAGATCGCGAGGTTGATGCGGTTGTCGGCGGACAGCGCCCCCGCGTCGAGACCGTCCAGGTCCTTCAGCACCTGCTCCCACACCTTCAGGCGTGCCTGCTGCGTCGGGGCGTCGACATCCGGCAGGCGACGCTTGTCGCCACTGGTGTCGGTGTCTTCGTCGGCCTGGCCGGTCTGTTCCTGGCGCCATGCCCACTCCTTCTCGTAGATCGCCTGGAAGCGCTTGTCGGCGTCGGAGGGAGCGAAGGCGAGCGCGTGCAGGGGCATGCAGGCGAGCAGCAGGGCGGCGGTACGGAATTTCAAGGCGGACATCCGGTGGAAGCGGAAACCGGATGGTAATGCAGGGGCCATCTGCTCGTCCGGAGCGCATGGCCTGCGGTTGTGGGAGCGACGTAAGTCGCGAGCTTCTTGCTTGTCGGTGAATCAGGCTCAGCGCTATCGCGACTTACGTCGCTCCCACATCCCACCTTCCCACAACAGCCTGAGCCTCAACCCTTCGGGCGCAGCCGCTCCAGCACGCCGTCCAGCGTGTCCAGGTCGGTGTACTGGATGATCAGCTTGCCCTTGCCGCCGCGACCGTGCGCGATGGTCACGCGCGTGCCGAGGCTTTCGGACAGTTCGGTTTCCAGCGAGGCGATGTCCGGCTGCGGCGCGGCCTTGGCGGGCTTGGCCTTCTTGCCGCTCACCGGCACCTTGCCGGCGGCGAACTGCTGCGCGCGGTGCTCGACTTCGCGCACCGACCAGCCCTGTTCGGCCGCGTCGGACGCCAGCTTGCTGGCCAGGTCCGGCGACAGCGTCAGCAGGGCGCGTGCGTGGCCCATTTCCAGGCGACGGGCTTCGAGCAGGGCGCGGATGGCCGGGGGCAGTTCCAGCAGGCGCAGCAGGTTGGAGACCGCGGCGCGCGAACGGCCGACGGCTTCGGCGGCCTCGGCGTGGGTCAGCGAGAATTCGTTGATCAGGCGCTGCAGCGATTGCGCCTCTTCCAGCGGATTGAGGTCTTCGCGCTGGATGTTCTCGATCAGCGCCATCGCGATGACGGTGCGGTCGTCGAGCTCGCGCACGACCACCGGCACTTCCGCCAGCCCGGCTTCCTGCGAGGCGCGCCAACGGCGTTCGCCGGCGACGATCTCGAACTTGCCCGCCGAAATCTCGCGCACGACGATCGGCTGGATGACGCCCTGCGCCTTGATCGACTCCGCCAGCTCGGTGAGCTTGGAAGCGTCCATCTGCATGCGCGGCTGGTACTTGCCCGGCTGCAGCTGCTGCACCGGCAGCGTGCGCAGCGCTTCGCCCGGCTGCGCTTCCGGCGGGGGCGTCTCGGCGGCCTTCGGGCCGAGCAGGGCTTCCAGTCCGCGACCCAGGCCGCGCTTCTTCGGGGCGCTCATCACGCGTGCTCCATGTGCTGCTGTTGCTTCTTGCGGTCGGCCGCGCGGCGGAGGATCTCGCCGGCCAGGCCCAGGTAAGCCACGCCACCGCGCGAGGCGCGGTCGTAGCCGACGATGCTCTGTCCGTGGCTGGGGGCCTCGGCCACGCGCACGTTGCGCGGCACGATGGTGCGGAACACCTTGTCGCCGAAATGGGTGGTCAGTTCGCCGGACACGGCATTGGCCAGGTTGTTGCGGATGTCGAACATCGTGCGCAGCACGCCTTCGATCTCCAGGCCCGGGTTCAGGCGCGCGCGCAGCGCCTCGATGGTTTCCATCAGCGCGGACAGGCCTTCCAGCGCGTAGTACTCGCACTGCATCGGCACCAGCACGGAGTCGGCGGCGGTCAGCGCATTGAGCGTCAGAAGCGACAGCGCGGGCGGGCAGTCGATGATGATGAAGTCGTAGTCGCCGCGGATGGGGTGCAGCGCGCTCTTGAGGCGCTGCTCGCGGCCATCGGCATCCATCAGCTGGATTTCCGCCGCGGTCAGGTCGATGTTGCCCGGCATCAGGTCGAAGCCTTCGGCCGTGGTGACCACCGCTGCCTTGGCATCGACCTCGCCCAGCAGCACGTCGCAGGTGGATGCTTCCACCTCGCGCTTGTCCACCCCGCTGCCCATCGTCGCGTTGCCTTGCGCATCCAGATCGACCAGCAGCACCCGCTGCGGCGCGCGGGCGAGCGCGGCGGCGAGGTTCACGGCGGTGGTGGTCTTGCCGACTCCGCCTTTCTGGTTGGCGACGGCGATGATGCGGGCCATGCGAGGGCGCCTTGGTCAGGTCCGGGGTGAGGGGGGATTATGCGGGCTGGGGCGGGGCCGTGCGAAATCAGGAGTACGGGCAACACGGCGGCAGCCGGTCACCGTGTCCGAAGATCCCCACGGATCCCGAACCGGGCGCCAGTCTTTTCAACGGCTTAGGTCGCGCGGGCGCATGCCCGAGGCGCTCAGTCGCGACGCACGACCACCATGTGGCGCTCGCCGACCAGGCCGGGCACGGTCAATGGCTGGATCGTGTCCACCGACCAGCCGCCCGGCAGGGCGGCGATCTCGTCGTCCGGGCGCACGCCCTTCATCGCCAGCAGCGCGCCGCCGGGCTTCAGCAGGTGGCCACCGACGGCGATGATGCCGGCCAGCACGTCGAGCGCGCGCGCGGTAAGTGCGTCGTAGGCCTGCGGTTCGTCGAGCGCTTCGGCGCGCGATTCGGCCACGCGCGCGTTGTCGAGTTTCAGCGTGCGCACGGCTTCGCGCAGGAAGCGCGCCTTCTTGCCGTTGCTCTCCACCAGGGTCACCCGCAGACCGGGCTTGGCGATGGCCAGCGGGATGCCGGGCAGGCCGGGGCCGGTGCCCAGGTCGGCCAGCACGCCGCCGCGCGCGGCGAGATCGTCCACGAACGGATGCATCGCCAGCGAGTCCAGCAGGTGGCGGGTGACCATCTCGCGCGGGTCGCGGATGGCGGTGAGGTTGTAGGTCTTGTTCCAGCGATCGAGCAGGGCCAGGTAGGCCAGCAGGCGTGGCGCCAGCGTCTCGGCGTCGAGGCCCAGCGACACCAGGCCGCGGTGGAGGTCGTCGCGCAGTTCGGCGGGAAAGGCAGTGTCGTTCATCGCGGCATTATCGCAGGCCGCCATGCCGCACCGCGCGGATGCCAGGCCAGCGCGGCGCGGTAGCCGGGTGCGGGGGACCATTCGTGCAGGCGCCAGTCGTTGGCCTTGCCGAGCGCGGGATCGCACGCGGCCAGGCGCGCGCGCTCGTCGCCGAGGTCCACGTGGAAGCGATGCAGGCCGAAGGAAATCCCCTGGCCATGCGTCTTGAGCACGGCTTCCTTGACGCACCACAGTCGCACGAACGCGAGCAGGCGGACCTCATCGTCCTCGATGGCGTGCAGCCAGCGGGTTTCCTCGGGGTGGTAGAAGCGGTGCGCCAGCTCCATCGCGCGCGGGCGGGGGCGAAGGCGTTCAACGTCAACGCCCAGCTCGACGTCTTCGCCCAGTGCCAGCAACAGCGCGTCTCCACTGTGACTCCAGCCGGTCTCCAGGTGGTGCAGCGGCGCGATGAAGTGTGGCCGACCCTGTGCATCACGAGTGATCGGTAGCGCCTGCGGCGGCATGTCCAGCGCACGCGCGAGATGCGCGCGCGCAGCGGGCTCGCCGCGTTGCCGTGGCGTATGCGGCAGCAGCCACAGCGCGATCCCGTCGCGTCGCCAGTCCGCCGGCATGTCGCGCCAACTCACGTTAGCGACGCTGCGTCGTGGTGCGGCACAGCGTGCAAGCCTGGGGCGATGGCGCTATCAAGCACGGGCACGGAAGCTTCCCCCACGGAGTTAACGACGGTTTCACGCAGTGCGTTGGAAATTGAAGCGTGCCCCGCGCCAAGGGGTCCTGTCCATCGAGGGAGAAGCAACGCAATGAATTTTCTCATCTATCTGATCGTGGGTGGTATCGCCGGCTGGCTCGCCAGCATCGTCATGAAGCGCGACGGTTCCCAGGGCATCATCCTGAATGTCGTGGTCGGCATCATCGGCGGCTTCCTGGGCGGCTGGCTGCTGCCGACGCTGGGCCTGGGCCTGGGCGGCGGCTGGGTCGGCTTCCTGCTCACCGCCTTCATCGGTGCGGTGGTGCTGCTGCTGATCGTGAACCTGTTCACGCGAGGCCGCGCGAGGTAACGGTTCCGCTGCGGCCGCGTGCGCGTTCGAGACGCACCCAAGGCTCGTGGCACGAAGAAGGCCCGGCATCCGCCGGGCCTTCTTCATCTCTGTGGTTCATCCGCCCAGCCGCACCCACGCAGGCGCATGGTCGCTCGGTCGCTCCCAGGTACGCGGCTCGCGATCGATGCCGGATTCCACCGCATGCGCGCGCAGCGCGTCGGAGACCAGCGTCAGGTCAATGCGCAGGCCCAGGTTCCGGCGCAGACCGCCCATCCGGTAATCCCACCAGCTGTAGACGTTCGCTTCGTCGCTGCGCAGGCGGAAGGCATCGTGCAGGCCCAACGCATAGAGGCGCTGGAGTGCGGCGCGCTCTGCGGTCGAGGTCAGGATGTGGTCGTCGTTCCAGACCTTGGGGTCGAACACGTCGCGATCGTCCGGCGCGATGTTGAAGTCGCCCATCACCACCAGCTTCGGATGCGCCTGCCGTTCGGCGGCGATCCAGTCGTKCACCGCGTCCAGCCAGCGCAGCTTGTAGGCGTACTTGTCGGTGCCCACGTCCTGGCCGTTGACCACGTAGAGGTTGATGATGCGCACGTCGCCGACGGTCGCGGCGATCACGCGCTTCTGTTCGTCCTCGAACCCGGGAATGCCCACCTGCACGTCGCCGATCGGCTCGCGCGACAGCAGCGCTACGCCGTTGTAGGTCTTCTGTCCCGCGAACACGCTGCGATAGCCCGCCTCCGCCAGCGCGGTGTCGGGAAACTTGTGATCCTCCACCTTGGTTTCCTGCAGGCCCACGACATCCGGCGCGAACGCACCGAGCCATTGCGTGAGGTGCGGCAGGCGCACGTTGAGCGAATTGACATTCCAGCTGGCGATTTTCATGGCGGGATTCTAAGCGAGGAAGCGGGTCAGGCGTCCGTCGGGGCGTGGGCGGTCGTTGCGGCATGCCCCGCGCCTTCGCCATCGCGCATCAGGCGAGCGGCCATCCACGCGGCGAGCAACATCATCGTCATGCCGAACACGGCAATGGCGCGCATCGCGTCGGTGAAGGCGGTGCGTGCAGTGTCGGCGATGGCCTTTCCCGCCGTTCCGCCGACTTCGTGCGCGACGGTCACCGCGCCACCCAGCGTCGACAGCGCGCGTGTCGCGTCCGCATCGGCCAGCGTCGGTGGCAAGGCGGGGTCCAGCCACAGACGGTAGGCCAGCATGCCGAGGCTGCCCAGGATCGCGATGCCCAGCGCGCCGCTGAGTTCGGCACTCGTCTCCGCCAGCGCGGACGCGGCGCCCGCGCGTTCCGGCGGCGCGGTGGTGATGATGAGTTCATTGCCCACGGTGAACACCGGTGCCATGCCCAGGCTCATTGCCAGCATGCCGGCGATCAGGATCCACAGCCCATACGGCGGCATGACCAGTGCGGTGACGCCGAAGCCCACCGCGGCCAGCAGCAGCCCGCGCACCATCACCCGCCGTGCACCCCAGTGGCGCGCCAGCTTCGGTGCCAGCAGCGAGCCGACGGTGAAGCTCAGCGACCACGGCACGGTCGCGATGCCGGCCTGCAACGGCGTCAGGCCGAGCACCAGCTGCAGGTACTGGGTCATGAAGATGTACACGCCCATCATGGACAGGCCGGCCAGCGCGTACGCCACGATGGCGGCGGAGAAGGCCGGGCGCTGGAACAGCGTCACGTCGAGGAACGGGTAGGCCAGGTGCTTCTGCCGGCGCACGAACAGCACGCCCAGCGCGATGCCGGCCACGAACACGGTAATGCCACGCGGGTCGACGCCGTACTCGGCGATCCGCTTCAACCCGTAGACCACCGCCAGCACGGCGAACAGGGATTGCACCATGCTGGCCGGATCCAGCTTGCCCGCCTCGGGGTCGCGGTACTCGGGCAGCAGCTTCGGTCCCAGTACCAGCAGGAGCACCATTACCGGCACGGCGGCCAGGAACGCCGCGCCCCACCACCACCATTGCAGCAGCAGGCCGCCAACCAGCGGACCGATCGCGCCGCCGACCGAGAACGCCGCGATCCACACGCCGATGGCGAACTGGCGCTCGTGTTCGTCATGGAACATGTTGCGGATCAGCGACATCGTCGAGGGCGCCAATGTTGCGCCCGCCACGCCAAGCAACGCGCGCATCGCGATCAGCATCTCCGCGCTGCGCGAGAACGCGGCGATCACCGAGGCCGCCGCGAACGCCGCCGCGCCGATCAGCAGCAGCTTGCGACGGCCGATCCGGTCGCCCAGCGTGCCCATCGTGATCAGGAAGCCGGCGACCAGGAAGCCGTACACATCGACGATCCACAGCAACTGGCTGGCGCTGGGGTCCAGCTCGGCGCTGATGGCCGGCAGTGCGAGGTTCAGCACGGTCAGGTCCATCGCATAGACCATGCAGGGCAGGGCGATGATGGCCAACCCGATCCATTCGCGGCGGGTGGCTTTGGCGGGTACGGCGGTCGTCGACATGGCGGTCCGGCAGGGGGTGTCATCCCGTTCGACGAACGGGCATGCCGATTCTCGACCAGGGCCGGCCTGCCGGCCAGCCGGCGTCAGTCGCCTTCCACGTCCACGGTGATGTGGGGAAAGTGCCTGGCCAGGTCCCGTGCCCATTGCGCGGCGTCATAGGGAATGCCGCGTTCCGATGGGAAGCGCAGGCTTTCTCCGTCATGACCGTACAGGAAGACGCGGTCCTCGCTTTCCTCCGGACGCTGCACGCGGATGCGCGCCACGTCGCCCAGCGCGATCGCGTGCTCGCCCGGGCCCACCGCGTTGTCCCACCACCACAGCGTGCGCGTCTCGAGGTCCAGCCGGCTGCCCCAGCGTCGTGCATGCACCAGCATCGCCAGTGACGATCCGGCCAGCACGACACCCATCGCGAACGCGATGGGCACCAGCCACGGTGCGCACTCGCGTCCGCTCGCATCGCAGTTGCTGGCAGGGTCCACGACCAGGCCCGCGTAAACGAACATGGCGCCGACCAGCAGCATGCCGTACACGCGGAGATCGCGACGGCTGTTGCTGGCTTGTCGGAGCTTGCGCATGCGGGACTAGCGGATGATGAAGTCGATGAACTTCGCCACCCTGGAATAAGGCGGCTTCAGCAGGTCGCTGCCCGCGCGGCGCGGCTGCCACAGCACCGGCAGCGCCTTGCTCATGGCATCGAAGCCGGCGCGGCCGTGGTACGCGCCCATGCCACTGGGCCCGATGCCGCCGAACGGTAGTGCGTTGATGCCGAAATGCAGCACGGTGTCGTTGACGGTGACGCCGCCTGCCAGCGTGGCGCCCAGGATCTTCTCCACCCGGGCACGGTCGTGGCTGAAGGGATACAGCGCGAGCGGCCGGTCGTGCGCGTTGACATAGGCCAGCGCCTCGTCGAGCGAGCCGACGGTGCGGATCGGCAGGATGGGGCCGAAGATCTCGTCCTGCATCACCTTCGCGTCGTCGCCCGGTTCGATCACGACCGTGGGCGCGAACAGGCGCTGCGTGCGGTCATGCTTCGCTGCCAGCGGGATGACCTCGTGGCCACGCTGGCGCGCGTCGTCCAGGTAGCCGTCCAGCCGTGCGAACTGGCCGTCGTTGATGATGCGGGTGAAGTCGCCGGCATCGGACAGGTCGCCGTAGCGCGCGGCGACCTGCTCACGCAACGCCTGCACCAGCGCGTCGCGTCGCTCGCGGCCGACCAGCAGCACGTAGTCCGGCGCGATGCAGGTCTGCCCGCCGTTGAACCACTTGCCGGTGGCCAGGCGCGCGGCGGCCTGGTCCACCGGAAAGTCGTCGCAGACGATGGCCGGCGACTTGCCGCCGAGTTCCAGCGTCAGCGGCGTCAGGTTCGGCGCGGCGGCAGCCATCACCTTGCGGCCCACGGCGGTGGAGCCGGTGAACACCAGATGGTCGAACGGCAGCGCGGCGAATGCGCCCGCCACGTCGGCACCGCCGGCGGCGACGCTGACGCGCTCCGGCGGGAACACCTCCGCCAGCAGCGAACGCAGGAAGGCGGTGGTGCGCGGCGTGTGCTCCGAGGGTTTCAGGTAGACATGGTTGCCGGCTGCGATGGCGGTGGCGAGCGGGATCAGCGCCAGGTTGACCGGGTAGTTCCAAGGCGAAATCACGCCCACCACGCCAACGGGTTCCTGACGGATCTCCGCCCGGGCTGGCCAGAAGCGCCAGCCCACGCCGACGCGCTTCAGCTTCATCCAGCGGCGCAGGTGCGAGGCGAGGTGGTCGATCTCGTTGAGCACGGTCATGCCATCGGCAATCAACGACTCGTGCCGAGAGCGATGGCCGAAGTCGGCGGCGATCGTGTCCGCCATTTCCGGCAGCCGCCGCTTCAGTGCATCGCGCAGCCGCTGCAGGTCGTCGCGCCGCTGCGCACGGTCCGGCTTGCGCTGCTGCCATGCGCCGCGCAACCGTTGCAGCGTCGGCGCGAGGTCGTCGAGCGGCGTATCGCCGTCGGAGATGCGGGCGCCGGCGCCGGCGCCGGGCGCGGCGTCCGCCGAGGCAGCCGTGATCGCGGCGTTGGCGGCGGTGATGGCCGCGTTCGCGGCAGTGGTGGCGGCATGCGGGAAGGTGGTCATYGGCCGAGTGTATGCCGTCGTTCCGGAGCCGGCGCACTACAATCCCGGCATGGACCCGAATCTGACCGCCCTGCGCCCCTACCTTGACCGCTTTCCCGTCCTCGGGCCGCGCGTCTACGTCGACCCGGCCGCCACGGTCATCGGCGACGTGGAACTGGCCGAGGACGTGTCCGTCTGGCCGGGCACCATCCTGCGCGGCGACGTCAATCACATCCGGGTCGGCGCGCGCACCAACGTGCAGGACGGCACCATCGTGCATGTCAGCCACCACAGCCCGTACAACAAGGCGGGCCATCCGACGCTGATCGGTGCCGACGTCACCATCGGCCACGGCACCATCATCCACGCGTGCACGATCGAGGACCTGTGCCTGATCGGCATGGGCGCGTGCATCCTGGACGGTGCGACCGTGAAGAAGTACGGCTTCCTGGGCGCCGGTGCGATCCTCGGCCCCGGCAAGGTGGTCGGCGAGGCCGAACTGTGGCTGGRCAATCCGGCCCGTTTCGCCCGGGCGCTCACCGACCGGGAAATCGAAAGCCTGCATTATTCCGCCGGGCACTACGTGAAGCTGAAGGACCGTTACCTGCAGGCGACGGCGCCTGCGGCATGATGGCCGGCGGCGCGTCCGCGTCGCCCTGGGAGAACCGCATGGCCTGGAAACCGGAGGGCTACACCTCGGTGGCCCCGTACCTCGTCGTCGATGGCGCGCAGCGCACGATCGACTTCCTCGTCGCCGTGTTCGACGCGCACCCGCTGCGCATGCATCCCCTGGGCGACCGCCTGGGCCATGCCGAAGTCCGCATCGACGACACGGTGCTGATGCTCGCCGATGGCATGGAGGGCTGGCCACCCATCGCCAGCCACGTGCACCTCTATGTGCCGGACGTGGAAGCCACCTGGTCGCGCGCGCTGGCTGCCGGTGCCGAGCCGGTACAGGCGCCCGCGGAAAAAGGCGATGGCGACCGCCGGGGCGGCTTCCGCGATGCCGGCGGCACTACCTGGTGGATCTCCACGCAGGTGGCATGACCGCAGCGCGGCCTCAGGGTGCCGTCGCGCGTTCCAGCGCCGCCAGCAAGGCCATCGCCTCGGTGCGGCTGGCACCGCACATGTCCGCGCCGGGTTTCAGCGTGGCGCAGAACGCGGGTCGCTCGGGCTGGCCGAACAGGCGGCAGCGCAGCGCGTCGTCCAGGTGCACGCACGGCACGCCCGCCGGCTTGCCCTGCGGCATGCCCGGGATCGGCGAAGTGATCGACGGCGCGGTGCAGCAGGCGGCGCAGCCGGAACGGCAAGGGAAGGCGGTGTCCACGATGGCGCGCAGTGTAGGGTGTGCCGCGGCTGGGCAAGCACCGCGTTCGCGGCTAAAGTCGCCGGGCAGGGGGAAAGCGCATGGACAGCGGGACACGCAGGCTCCACCACATCGATCAGGTCGCGGCCGCCACGCCGCCAGGGGACTGTTGCCCGTGGTGAGTGCGTGATGCTGGACACCTACCGCGAAGTCGTCACCCCCGAGGGCGTGGGCCTGCATCTTCCGGCGGCCGGTCCGGTGCCGCGCGCGCTGGCGTGGGGGATCGACCTGGTGATCCGGCTCGGCATCGTGATGGTGATGGCCATGCTGCTCGCCCTGCTCGGCAAGGTGGGAGACGGGCTGTATCTGATCGTGGTGTTCCTGGTGTTCTGGGCCTATCCGATCGTGCTGGAGTCCGCGTGGCGCGGGCAGACGCCGGGGAAGAAGGCGCTGGGCCTGCGGGTGGTGGCGGCCGATGGCGCGCCGGTCGGCTGGCTGGCGGCGATCACCCGCAACCTGTTGCGCACCGTGGACATGCTGCCGTTCGGCTATGCGGTGGGCCTGGTCGCGAGCCTGGTCGATCCGCATGCGCGCCGTCTCGGCGACATGGTCGCGGGCACGCTGGTGGTGCATGCCGGGCGCGAGCGCAGCCACGCGCCGGCGCCGGTCAACACGGTCTTCGTACCCCCGGCGCAGCTGCTGCCGGAAGAACAGGGCGCGATCGTCGCGTTCGGCGAACGTGCGCCCCAGCTGACATCCTCGCGCCAGGAAGAACTGGCCAACCTCGCCCAGCCGATCACCGCCGCGCAGGGACAGGCCGGCGTGCAGCGGCTCTATGGCATGGCCAACTGGCTGTTGGGGCGGCGATGAGGCAGGAACAGTTCGTCGCCCGCCACCAGGCCGAATGGCAGGCCTTCGAATCCTGGCTGCATGCGCGCGGCGAGAGCGCGCGCCAGGCGCGCCGCGAGCGCAACAACGGCGAGCTGACCGACGAGGACGTCCCGGCCCGCTACCGCCGCATCTGCCAGCACCTCGCACTGGCGCGCCGGCGCGGCTACAGCCCGGTGGTCGTGGAGCGCCTGCAGGGGCTGATGCAGCAGGGGCACGGCGTGCTGTACCGCACGCCGCCGCCGCGCTGGCAGCGTGCGGTGCGCTTCCTGCTGGCGGACTTCCCGCGGCTGGTGCGCAGCGAGGCCGGCTGCATGTGGGTGGCGGCAGCGGTGTTCGTGGTCCCGCTGGTGCTGATGTTCGTCCTGCTGCAGGTGCGCCCAGAGCTGGTCTACAGCATCGTGTCGCCCGAACAGGTGGCGATGTACGAGCGCATGTACGACCCCACCGACCCTAGCCACGCCCTGGGCCGCGAAAGCGGCACCGACTGGCAGATGTTCGGCCACTACATCTGGAACAACATCAGCATCGGCCTGCGCACGTTCGCGGGCGGCTTGCTGGCCGGCGTCGGCGCGCTGTTCGTGCTGGTCGTCAACGGCGTCGGCATCGGCACGGTGTTCGGCCACCTGCAGCAGATCGGTTATGGCGACCCGTTGTGGCGTTTCGTCTGCGGGCACGCGCCGTTCGAGCTGACCGGGATCGTCCTGGCCGGCGGCGCCGGCCTGCGCCTTGGGCTGGGTCTGGTGGCGCCCGGCCGGCACCGCCGCATCGATGCGCTCGCGATCGCCGGGAGGAAAGGGGCGCGGCTGTGCCTGGGGGTGGCGTTCATGCTGCTGGTGGCGGCCTTCATCGAAGCGTTCTGGTCGTCGACGCAGTCCATTCCCGCAGCCGTGAAGTACAGCGTGTCCGGCGTGCTGTGGACACTGGTCGCACTGTGGCTCGGCCTCGGCGGACGCGGGGTGGCCGATGAGGATTGAAGACCTGACGGTCCGTCTGCGCGCGCGTTCGGACTGGGAAGCCGTCGAACTGGGCATGGCACTGGTACGGCGGCATGCCGGGGCGGTCTGGAGGCCGTGGCTGTGGCTGACCCTGCCGGTGTTCGCGCTGCTCAACCTCGGTGCCTGGTGGATCGACCGCATCTGGCTGGCTGCGGTGGTGATGTGGTGGCTGAAGCCCGCGTTCGACCGCATTCCGCTGTACGTGGTCTCGCGCGCCGTGTTCGGCAGCGTGCCCGGCACGCGCGCGACCCTGCGGGCGCAGTTGGGCTGGGGCACGCGCATGCTGCCGCACCTGCTCACGTGGCGCCGCTTCAGTCCGGTGCGTTCGCTGTACATGCCGATCGACCTGCTGGAGGGCGTGCAGGGCGAACGCCTGCGCCAGCGTCGCCGCGTGCTGGGCGGCGATGCGTACAGCACCGGCATCCTGCTGACCTGGATCTGCCTGCTGTTCCAGGGGGTGCTGATGCTGGGCGGGGCCATGGCCGTGGTCATGTACCTGCCGCAGGACCTGTTGCCGGACAGCGTGCAGGCGGCGTTCCGCGTGGCCGCGCTGGAGTGGCCGGTATGGTTCCAGCTGGCCTGGAACGCGCTGGCGTGGGCGGCGGTCAGCGTCGTCGAACCGTTCTACGTAGGCGCCGGCTTCGGCCTGTACCTCAACCGGCGCACGCAGATCGAGGCCTGGGACCTGGAGATCGTGTTCCGCAAGCTGCGCGCGCGCCTGGCGGCGGCCGCACCGCTGGTCCTGGTCGCGGCGCTGTGGATGGGCATGGCCGGCGGCGCCGACGCGCAGGAGCGCCATGGCGCGCCGGATACAGCGCCCGTGCCCGAGGCCACTGCGCCCGACGCGGCGCCGACGCCGCCCACCCTGCCCATCGTGTTCGGCGAACAGCGGGTCGATGACAGCGCCTTCCGCAAGGCGGCCGACCAGGCCTACCGCGATCCAGACCTCGACCGCACGCTCGTGCAGTCCAACTGGGAGCGCCGCAACGCCGGGCAGGAAACGCCCGAGGAAGCGCCCGATCGCGACAACGCGTTGCTGGYCGGCATCGGCAACGTGCTGGCCTTCGTCGGCGAGTGGGGACTCTGGCTGGTCGTGGGCGTACTGGTGGCGGTGCTGCTCGCGACGGTGCGCCACTGGTGGCCGTGGATGCGCGGCATCGCGCGCGGCCCGGTCGCCGCGCCCGACGCACCGCAGACGGATGCGCTGGTGCTGCCCGAGGCGCTGCCCGACGACATCGCCACGGCCGCGCGCCGGCTGTGGCGCGAAGGTCGCCCGCGCCACGCGCTTGCGCTGCTCTACCGCGCCAGCGTGGACAGCATGAGCCAGCGCGCCGACATCGTGCTGCCGCCCGGGGCCACCGAGGCCGAATGCCTGCGTGCCTCGCGCCGCATGCCGCAGGCGGAAGACCGGCAGAGTTTCGCGCGCATGGTGCGGACGTGGCAGTACGCCGCCTACGCGGAACGCCTGCCGGCCGAAGACGAGTTCGACGCGCTGGTGGGCGAACTGCAGCAACGCTACGGGTGGGCGACATGACCTCCGCACGCCACAAGGGCCGGTGGGTGGGCGCGGGCCTGATGGTCCTGCTGCTCGTGGCGGTGCTGCTGGTGCTGTGGTTCCGGCACACGTTCCATCGGGTCGAGAAGACGTTGTACCTGCCGCCGTCCGGCGAGGCCGCCTACAACCCGCTGTATGCGTTGGCGAAGACACTGGAAGCGGACGGCGTGAAGGTYGACGCGCGCCAGCGCCTGATGCTGGACGACAACCCGCTCGCCCCCGGCGACACGCTGCTGCTGTTCAACGATCCGCGCGCGCTGTCGCCGCCGGAGGCCGAACGCCTGCTGGAGTGGGTGGAAGGCGGCGGCCACCTGCTGATCCGCACGCCCTTGTATTCGCCGGGCGAAGACCTGTCCGGACGGGACGCGACGCCGCCCGCGATGCTGGACCTGCTGTCGGCGTGGCTGGCGGACGAGGGCCCCCGATGCGAAGACCTCCAGGTGGAGGGCGAAGGCCACCACGTCGAGTTCTGCCGCGGCCGCCGCTTCGTCTTTGACGACGTGGTGCCCGAGCTGGCCTGGGGTGACCTGCAGGCCGGCTACGTCTATGCGCGCCTGGCGGTGGGCAAGGGCCATGTCGACGTGCTGGCCGACTTCGACTTCCTCGCCAACACCGCCGCGCGCGGCTTCCTGCAGGACACGCCGGATGTCGCGCCGTCCGGCGGCCTGCGCGACGGTCCGCACCGCGCGCTGGCGCGGCAGGTGCTGGCGCCCAACTATGGCCAGGGCACGATGCACCTGGTCTACGCGGCGGAAATGCCGTCGTTGTGGCGCACCCTCTACCTGCAGGGCTGGATGGTGTGGGCGCCGTTGCTGCTCGCCCTGCTGGCCTGGCTGTGGATGCGCATGCAGCGCTTTGGTCCACCGGTGCCGTCGCCAGCCGGCGAGCGACGCTCGTTGCTCGAACATGTCCGCGCCAGCGGCGAACATCTCTATCGCTACGGTCGCGGCGTGATGCTCTATTCCGCCGTCCGGCAGGCGTTCCTGGCGCGCCTGCGTCGGCGCGATCCGGTCGCCGCCGCGCTCGCCGGCGAGCCGCAGGTCGCGGCCATCGCCGAACGTACCGGCCAGCCCGCCGACCGTGTCCGCACCGCCCTCAACGTCCCTGCCTCGCACGACCGGCAGGCTTTCCGCGACCGCATCGCCCTGTTGATCCAACTGAGAAACCGCCTATGAACGACGAGACCGCCGCCGCGCCGCCCGCGCTTCCGCCGATGCCCGGCAACGCGCTGTCCCAGCGCGTCGAAGCCGTGCGCGACGAAGTGTCCAAGGCCTTCATCGGACAGCCCGACGTGCTGGACCAGATCCTGATCGCGCTGCTTGCCGGCGGCCACGTGCTGATCGAAGGCGTACCCGGCCTCGGCAAGACGCTGCTGGTGCGTGCGCTGTCGCAGGCGCTGGAGCTGACCTACGCGCGCGTGCAGTTCACGCCCGACCTGATGCCCAGCGACGTCAGCGGCCATGCCGTCTACGACCCGAAGACGGAGAGCTTCCAGATCCGCCGCGGTCCGGTGTTCACCAACATCCTGCTGGCCGACGAGATCAACCGCGCGCCGGCCAAGACCCAGTCCGCCCTGCTGGAAGTGATGCAGGAAGGGCAGGTCACGATCGAAGGCACGTCGTTCGCGCTGTCGCCACCGTTCATCGCACTGGCCACGCAGAACCCGGTGGAGCAGGAAGGCACGTATCCGCTGCCGGAAGCGCAGCTGGACCGCTTCCTGCTGAAGGTGCTGATCGACTACCCGGCGCTGGAAGACGAGAAGCGCATGGTCGATGCCATCACCACGGGTCGCACCGCCGCCGACTTCGATCTGTCGCAGGTGAAGCGCGTCGTCGGTGCGGCCGACATCGCTGCGATGCAGCGGGAGACCGCTGCGATCCGTGTGGATCCGGAAGTCATCGACTACGCCGTGCGCATCGTCGCCGCCACCCGCAAATGGCCAGGCATTTCGCTCGGCGCGGGGCCGCGCGGCAGCATCGCCCTGGTACGCGCGGCGCGTGCGCAGGCCGTGCTGCAGGGACGCGATTTCGTCACGCCCGACGACGTGCGCGACATCGCCCGCCCCGCATTGCGCCACCGCATCACCCTCGCCCCCGAACTGCAGATCGAAGGACAGTCGCCGGACGATGCGCTGCGTGCGCTGCTGGCGAAGGTGGACGCGCCCCGCAAATGAGGCCGGCGCCGCTGCTCATCGCCCTGATCGCAGGCTGGGGACTGGCCGGCCTGGCCGTGCCTTTCCTCGGCTGGCCGTTGTGGCAGTGGCAGCTGGCCGGCGCGGCGGTGCTGGTGGTCGCCGCGCTCGATGCCTGGGGGCTGCGCGCCCGTCCCACGCCCGAGGCCACGCGCGAGATTCCCGATGCGCTGCCGCTGGGCATCGAGCGCGATGTCGCGCTGGGCTTCGAGTCGCGGGTGCGCCAGCGGCTGGATGTGTTCGACCTGCATCCGGGCGGCTGGGCATCGACAGGCCTGCCGCGCCGGCTGGCACTGGCGCCCATGTCGGCGACCCGCATCACCTATAGCCTGCGTCCTGCCGCGCGCGGCGATGCCCACTTCGACGGCGTGCAGCTGCGCCTGCATTCCCGGCTGGCGTTGTGGCGGCAATCGCGGGTCGCCGGCATGCCGCAGCGGGTACGCGTGTATCCGAACTTCGCACCGCTGACGCGTTTCGCACTCTTCAGCGCGGAGCAGGCCTCCCGCCTGGTGGGCGCGCACCTCAAGCGGCGCCGTGGCGAAGGCACCGACTTCCACCAGATGCGCGAGTACCGCGTCGGCGACAGCCTGCGCCAGGTCGACTGGAAGGCCACCGCGCGCTCGCGCAAGCTGATCTCGCGCGAGTACCAGGACGAGAAGAACCAGCAGCTGGTCATGCTGATCGACACCGGCCGCCGGATGATGGCGCGCGAGGACGAACTGGGCCATTTCGACCACRTACTCAACGCGTCGCTCGTCGTGTCCTACCTGGCGTTGCGCCAGGGCGATGGCGTGGGGCTGTTC
>NZ_JBGFFG010000021.1:0-16746 GCF_056175765.1 Pseudoxanthomonas sp. LjRoot204_2
AAGCACCACTGATGATGGCGAAGGTCGTCGTGGACGGGCGCCTGGTCACCGGGCAGAACCCTTACTCCACGCCCGGCGTCGCCGACGCCATCGTGCGCGCGACCGGCCGCACGCCCGTGGCGCGTTCACCGTGGCGCGACGAACTGACGATGGCGCTCGCCGGCCGGGCCCGCAGCGGCGATGTACGTGGCGCAGCGGATGCGCTGGCGCAGGATCGCGAGCGCTACCACGTGGACCTGCTGGGCATGCTGGGCTACTACCAGGCGCAGGCGGCGGGTGGCGACGACGACCTGCGGCATGCACTGACCCTGATGCAGTTGGCGATGCCCTATATGGCGCAGCCGCAGCTGAAGCTCGGTGCCGCCGAGGCGCATCTCCGCCTGGGCGAACGGGAACAGGCGAAATCGCTGGTGCAGCAGGTGCTGGCGGGAAAGCCGGACATGGCCGAAGCTAAGGCGCTCCTGCAACGCATCGATGGTTGAATGATGACGGCACCTGCGGCCCGCATCCTGGTGATTGAAGACAACGCGCTGCTGCGGGTGCAGTTGCAACACCTTTTCACCGATGCTGGCATGACCGTCGAGTTCGCTTCGGATGGCCTCAGCGGATTGCAGATGGCGCTCGACGCGCCGCCCGACGTGCTGGTGCTCGACGTGGGCTTGCCCGCACTCGATGGCCTGCGCTTGTGCGAGCGCCTGCGGGCGCAGGCCGATCGCCACGTCCCGGTACTGATGCTGACCGCGCGCGACGCGCTGGAGGACAAGCTGCAAGGCTTCCGCGCTGGCGCCGACGACTATCTGGTCAAGCCGTTCGCGGGCGCGGAACTGATCGCGCGCTGCCTGGCGCTCACGCAGCGACACCGCAGTGGCGAGACCCATGTCGTGCGGATCGGCAYGCTGCGCATCGATCGCCGGCACGCGCTGGCGACGCGACACGAGCTTCCGCTCGACCTGCACCAGACCGCGTACCAGATCCTGCTCGCCCTGGCCGAGGCGTGGCCACGCACTCTGACGCGCAGCGAATTGATCCAGCGCCTGTGGGGCGATGCGCCGCCGGAGTCGGATCCGCTGCGCACGCATCTCTACCTGCTCCGCCAGGCGCTGGACAAGCCGTTTGCCACGCCGATGCTGAAAACCGTGCATGGCGTGGGCTTCCGGCTGGAAGCCGACGCATGAGCGCATCGATCGTGCCGCGCCGGCGGCTGCGCAACCGCATGATGCTGGTGTTCGCGGCATTCACGCTGGTGCTGGCCGCGCTGTTCGGTCTTTACACGCTGCTCTTCGTCTACACGGTCGAGGACCAGCTGTTCGACACGCTGCTCGAGCGCGAGGCCGCGACGCAACAGGATCACTACGCCGCGCACGGACGCTGGTCTCCGCCGCGGAACGGCTTCATGAGCGTGGTCGAGCGGCGCGATGATCTGCCCGACGGGATCGGCCGCGTGCTGCGCGAGGAGCCCGCACGAAGGGAGTTCGCCGGCGCGGACGGGCGCCACTACCACCTGCTTGCGCTGGATCCACCCGCACCGGCCACGCGCGCCTGGCTGGTCGCCGAAGTCAGCGGCCTGCTCGCGGTGCGGCCGGTGCGTGGGGAAATGCTGCAGTTGCTGGCATGGACCGGCGCCATCGCCGTGGTGCTCGCGCTGCTCCTCGGCGGCTGGCTGGCGCGACGGACGACGGCACCGCTCTCGCGATTGGCGGACGCCGTCGGCGAAGCGACGCCGGAACGACTGCCGCCGCACTTCGCTGCAGGCTTTCCCGATGACGAGGTCGGGCTGCTCGCACGCCGCCTTGATGATCTGATCGGCCGCGTCCGCGCTTTTATCGATCGGGAGCGCGAATTCACCCGCGACGCGAGCCATGAACTGCGCACGCCGTTGACCGTCATCCGTGCCGCCAGCGAACGCCTTTCCGCAGACACGGCGTTGAGTGCCGACGCGCGCGCCAGCGTCGAACATATCGGGCAATCCGCTTCGCACCTGGAGCAGACCGTCGCCCTGCTGCTGGCGCTGGCGCGCGAACAGCCCGCGCCTCCAACGGCATCGACACCGGTGACGCGTGTAATCCCGGTGCTGGAGCGCGTCGTGGTAGAGCAGTCGCCCTTGCTGGAAGGCAAGCACGTACAGGTGGCGGTCGAGGTGCCCGCGGACCTCACCAGTACGTTGACGGCGCCCGTGCTGCAGGTGCTGTTGTCCAACCTGATCGGGAACGCGTTCGCGCACACCCGCGAAGGCGACGTCGTCATCATGGCCGACGAAGACACCCTCTGCGTCAGCAATCCCGGGCACGCGGTCCGCGAGGGCGATTTCGCGCCATTCGTGAAAGGCGAGGACAGCACAGGCTTCGGGCTCGGTCTGTCGATCGTGCGACGGCTGTGCGAACGGCACGCCATCGACCTGCGCTTCGAAAGCAGTGCGGACGGCAGCTCCGCCCGCCTTCGTCTCCGCCAGGACGCTTCCGGATAGCTCAGCCCGGCATCGCGAACGCCCTGAGCGCGGCGTTCAGGCGCTTAAGGCCTTCTCCGACTTCCTCGTCGGTGATGTTCAGCGCCGGCACGAAACGCAGCACGTCCGGACCGGCCTGCAGCATCAGCAGGCCCTGCGCGGCAGCGAGGTCCAGTACCTCGCCTGCACGGCCTGCGTACTTAGCGTTGAGCACCGCCCCCAGCATCAGGCCGCGACCGCGCACCTGGGCGAACAGCCCGAGTTCTGCGTTGATCGTGTCCAGGCCTTTGCGCAGGACGGCGGACTGGCGCGCCACGTTGTTGGCGATCTGCGGCGATGCCAGCTTGCGCAGCGCGACGCGCGCGACGGCGGCTGCCAGCGGGTTGCCGCCGAAGGTGGTGCCATGCGCACCGAACTGCATCACCTCGGCCACTTGCGGTCCGGCCAGCATCGCGCCGACCGGGAAGCCGCCGCCCAGCGCCTTGGCCAGGGTGACGATGTCCGGCACCACGCCATCCTGCCAGTGGGCGAACAGCGTGCCGGTGCGGCCCATGCCGGCCTGGATCTCGTCCAGCACCAGCAGCGCGCCGTGGTGGTCGCACAGTTCGCGCACGCCGCGGAGGAAGCCGGAGGCAGCCGGCATCACTCCGCCCTCGCCCTGCACCGGCTCCAGCATCACGGCCGCCACATCGCCGCACGACATCGCGATCTCGAGCTGGGTCAGGTCGTTGAAGTCCACATAGCGGAAACCCCCCGGCAGCGGTTCGTAGCCTTCCTGGTACTTCGGCTGCGCCGTCGCGGTGACCGCGGCGAGCGTGCGGCCGTGGAAGCTGCCGCGGAAGGTCACGATGACGCGCTGGTCGGGTGCACGTCCTTTCGAAGCCGCCCACTTGCGCACCAGCTTGATCGCGGCCTCGTTCGCTTCCGCGCCGGAGTTGCACAGGAACACGCGTTCGGCGAAGCGCGAGGCGGTGACCAGTTCTTCGGCCAACCGCAGCGGCGGTTCGCTGTAGAACACATTGCTGGTATGCCACAGCTTGCCGGCCTGCTCGGTCAGCGCCGCGACCAGATCGGGGTCGTTGTGGCCCAGGCCGCAGACCGCGATGCCCGCGGACAGGTCCAGGTACTCGCGTCCTTCGCTGTCCCATACGCGTGCGCCCTGGCCGCGCGCCAGGATGACGTCGCGCGGACGATAGACGGGCAAGTAATAGCGCTGTCCGTTCGACAGCAGGTCGGGGGTCGTGGCGCTCATGGGCAGGCGGCATGCGGGACGGAGGCACATATTGTCACCCATGCAGACCCGTGCGACAGGTCGGCAGGGGCGCCAACGGCTTGCGTTGGTGCATCATGGCCTCCCATGAAGTTCCAGCCACGCTTTTTCTCCGATCCCCAGCTCAATCCCGCCACGGAGGACGGCTGGCGACGTCGCTGGTTCGACATCATCTACCGGCACGACACGCCGCCGTCGCGCAACTTCGACCTGGCGCTGGTGCTGGCGATCCTCGCCAGTGTCATCGTCATCATGCTCGACAGCGTGCAATCGTTCCACGCGCGCCACGCGGGAGTCCTCTACGCCCTGGAATGGGCGTTCACCCTGCTGTTCACGGCCGAATACGCGTTGAGGCTGGCGACCGTGCGTCGACCCCTGCGCTACGCCGTCAGCATCTGGGGCATCATCGACCTGCTGTCCATCCTGCCGACGTACCTGTCGGTGCTGGTGCCGGGCGCGCAAAGCCTGCTGGTGGTACGCATCCTGCGCATCCTGCGCCTGTTCCGCATCCTGAAACTGACCCAGTACATCGAAGAGAGCGGGCAACTGGTGGGCGCGCTATGGCGAAGCCGCCGCAAGATCTTCGTCTTCGTCTGCGCGGTGCTGACGCTGGTCGTCATCTTCGGCGCGCTGATGTACGTGGTGGAAGGCCCGGACAATGGCTTCACCAGCATTCCCACCAGCATGTACTGGGCCATCGTGACCATGGCCACCGTCGGCTTCGGCGACATCGCACCGCAAACCACGGCAGGCAGGGCGATCACCTCGGTGCTGATCCTGATCGGCTACAGCATCATCGCGGTGCCCACCGGCATCTACACGGCGGAGCTCGCCAGCAGCCTGCGCGAAGCCTCGCACGAGCGCGGCCACCTGGATCGCCGCGGATGCACGGAATGCGGACTGGAGGGGCACGACCCCGACGCTCTTCACTGCCGCCATTGCGGCTCGCAACTTCCGGTGCCCATGGGGTGATGCGGGGTTCAGCCGGTGAACGCGATCTCGTCCGCCTGCAGCGCGCGGATGCCGACACCAAAGCTGCGGATCGCCGGCAACGTGGCGTTGTGGTGGGCGCGGATCTGCGCAGCGTCGGCATGCGCCTTGTCGTGGGTGGTGTGCGCGTCGGCGGCCAGCACGACGTGGTAGCCGTGCGCGGCGGCGCTGCGGGCCGTGGTGTCCACGCAGAACTCGGTGGCGTAACCGCACAGCACCACGCCTTCCACGCCGCAGAACGACAGCACTTCGTCGAGCCCCGTGCGAAGGAAGGCATCCGGCGTGGCCTTGCGGATGCGATGATCGCCTTCCACCACGCGCAGCGCCGGATGCAGGTCCCAACCCGGCGATCCGGCCTCCAGGTCGCCCGCGCGCTCGTGCTGCACGAAGATCACCGGCGCGGCGGCGTCGCGTGCCCTGTCGGCCAACGCATTGATGCGCCCGATCACCGCGTCGGCCTCGGCCGGGGCTGGCTGCGGCTCGAACAGGCCACGCTGCACATCGATCACCACCAGGGCGAGATTCATCTTGCGGACTCCGGGCTCGGCGGGTTACCAGCTTCCCGTATTCGGCATCGAAAGCCAAGGTTCCTGCGGCGGCAGCGCTACTCCCTTCTGCAGCAGTTCGATGGAGATCAGGTCCGGCGTGCGCACGAAGGCCATGCGGCCGTCGCGCGGCGGGCGGTTGATGGTGACGCCGCGCGACTGCAGGTGCGCACAGAGCGCATAGATGTCCTCGACCTCGAAGGCGAGATGCCCGAAGTTGCGCGCGCTGCCGTAGTCCTCCGGCGGCGTGCCGTCTTCCGGCGGCCAGTTGTAGGTCAGCTCGATTTCCGCCTCCGGATTGGCCGGTGCGCCGAAATACACCAGCGTGAAGCGGCCCTGCGGGCTGTCCATGCGGCGGGTTTCGCGCAGGCCCAGACCGTCGGTGAGGAAGCGGCCGGTGGCTTCCAGGTCGTGGACACGGATCATGGCGTGCAGGTATTTCATGGGGACGTCTCGCGGGATCAGTCGAGGAAGAGATCGGGAAGCGGCGACAACGACGCATCGACGGCATAGCCGGAGAAATCGGTCGTACCCGCCTCGCGCAGCACGTCCTCGTCGATGAGGAAGTGGCCATGGAAGCCCCGCGCCTCGCGCACCAGCACGGCATGCGCGGCATCGGCCACGATCCGTGGCGTGCGGCAGCGCGGGATTTCGACGCCGGGGATCATGTTCAGCGCATCGGTGGCGATGATGGTGCGTGGCCACAGGGCATTGACGGCGATCCCCCGGGGACCGAATTCCCCGGCAAGCCCCAGCGTCACGAAACTCATGCCCATCTTCGCCAGAGTGTAGCCGGTATGCGGCGCCCACCATTTCGGATCGAGCGACGGCGGCGGCGCCAGCGTCAGGATGTGCGGATTCGCCGCCTGCGTCAGATACGGCAGGCAGGCCTGCGCGCAGAGGAAACTGCCGCGCGCATTCACTTGCTGCATCAGGTCGAAGCGCTTCATCGGCGTGTCCAGCGCGCCGGCCAGCCAGATGGCGCTGGCATTGTTGACCAGGATGTCGATGCCGCCGAAGGCATCGGCGGTCGCCGCCATCGCCGCCTTCACGTCGTCCTCTTCGCGGATGTCGCACTTCAGCGCCAGTCCGCGCCCCCCCGCTTCATTGACCGCCTGCGCGGCGGTGTGGATGGTGCCAGGCAGCTTCGGGTTAGGTACCGAGGATTTGGCTGCGATCGCCACGTTGGCGCCATCGCGCGCGGCGCGCAGCGCGATGGCCAGGCCGATGCCACGCGAGGCACCGGTGATGAAGAGGGTCTTGCCGGCGAGTGTCATGGCATGTCCTTGTGGCGTGTGTCGTGCGCGGTCAATGCTCACTGCGGGAGCGCCCCATGGACGCGATGGTGTCCGTTCCGCACGGAGAGGGAGCATTGCGCCCGCGGGGCGCTCCTGCAGATCGGGACAGGGCAGACATCACGGCTTCGGCCCCTGCCCTTCGTTGTCTTCCCACTTCAGCAGCCGGCGCGTGATGAAGCGATAGACCGGCTTGCCGGTACGGAACCACAGGTCGCGCACCCAGGAGGTGCGCTTGAGCACGCGCCGCTCGACCGGCGTGATCGAGGCCGGGCAATACATGCGCTTGTGCTTGAGCAGGTGGCGCAGGTCCTGCCGTGCCAGCAGGCGCATCCAGCGCGAGCGCGGCTGTCCGCGCGTGGCGAGCTGGAAATCGATGATGCCCGGACGGCCATCGGCCAGCACCAGCCAGTTGGCTTCCTTGGCCAGGTCGTTGTGCGCGATGCCGCGGCGATGCAGTTGTTGCAGCAGCCTGCGTGCGCGCCGGAAATAGGCGACGTCGCCGCGTGGCGGGCGCTGGTACATCGCCGCGCCGTCCATGTAGCTGCGATCCAGCCGCCCCCCGGTCCAGTCGAGCAGTTGCGGGACATCGGCCATGCCGGCGACCCGCCGAAGCGCGAGCGCCTCGCGTCGCGCCAGCCACCACGCCGGCAAGCGCAGCCAGAGCGGGACGTGCGCGAGGTCGCGGCGCACGAAGGGCCCCTCCGCTCCCTGCATCAACGAGATGCGGCCGAAGCTGTCGGCCTTGAGGGCGGCGATTTCGGAAGGCGAGTGCAAGTCCACACCGTCATTCTACGTCCATAGGTCGCAGACGCGGGTCATGTAGCGCCGCCTATAATCCGCCGATGGAAGCCTCCTGGTTCGACAACCTGCTGGCCTGGATCAGCGCGCATCCCGTGGCCGCGGGGCTGGTGATTTTCGCGATCGCGTTCTGCGATGCGGTCATCATCCTGGGCGCCATCGTGCCGGCCCTGCCGTTGCTGTTCGCGGTGGGCGTGCTGATCGGCCTGGGCGAGATTTCCGGCCCTTATGCCGTTGCCTGCGCCACGCTGGGCGCGCTCATCKGTGATGCGACCAGCTATTGGGTCGGCCATCGCTGGGGCCAGCAGCTGCGCACCGTGTGGCCATTCCGCCGGTATCCGCAGCTCCTGGACCGGGGCGAACTGCTGTTCCGCCGCAATGCGTGGAAGAGCCTCTTCATCGCGCGCTTCGTCGGCCCGATCCGGCCGTTCGTGCCGGCCGTCGCCGGCATCTCGCGCATGCCGATGCGCCGCTACCTCGTGGCCAGTGGCGCGGCGTGCGTCGCGTGGGCCGTCGGATTCCTGCTGCCGGGCTGGGTGCTGGGGCATGCCTACGATGCCGTGGCCGCCGTGGCCGGCCGACTGGCGCTGGTGCTCGGGCTGCTGGTGCTGGTGATCGCGCTGGCATGGGCGCTGGTGCTGTACACCTATCGATGGTTCGCCGCGCATGCCGACGCATTGTTGGCACGCGCGCTGGCGTGGTCGCACGCGCATCCGGTGCTGGGGCGGTATACCGCGGCCGTGTTCGAGCCGACACGGCGCGAATCGGTGCCGCTGGCGCTGCTCGCGATCCTGCTATTGGCGATCGTCTGGGTGTGGTTTGCCTTCCTGGTGATCGTGATCGGCCACGGCGAACCGTTGGCGATCGACCTGTGGGTGTACGAGCTGATGCGCGCCCTGCGCAACCCGCTCGCGGACTATCCGCTGGCGGCCATCGCGTCCCTGGGCGACGAGCAGGTGCTGGCGCCGGCATCGTTGCTGGTGCTCGGTTACCTGTGCTGGCGCAAGCGCTGGATGGCGGCCGCGCATTGGCTGGCGGCCATCGCCTTCGGCCTGGCACTGACGGCGTGGCTGGGCGCGTCGGTGGATATTCCGAAGCCGCCGAGCGTCAGCAGCGGGTTCGGTTTCCCGTCCATCGCGGTCACGATGTCGACCATCACCTTCGGCTTCTTCGCCGTGCTGATCGCACGCGAGCTGCCGGGCCGCACGCGCGTGTGGCCCTATCTGGTCTCGGGCATCGTGGTGGCGCTCATCGGGTTCGCGCGCATCTACCTGGGTGCGCACTGGATCAGCGACATCATCGGCGGCATGTTGTTCGGCCTGGTGTGGCTGCTGGTACTGGGCATCGCCTACCGGCGCCGCATGGTCCGCTCGTTCTGGATCAAGCCGATCGCGTGGCTGTTCTACGGCAGCTTCGTGCTGGCCGGGCTGTGGCATGCGCCGCGCAACGTCGAGCACATGCTGGCGCAGTTCCAGGCGCCGGTGATCGAACGCAGCGTCGCCTTGCAGGCCTGGTGGGCCGAGGGATGGCAATCGCTGCCTGCGCGCCGCAACGAATTCGACGACGAACAGCGCTGGCCGCTGGACGTGCAGGTCGCCGGTCCGCTGGCACCGCTGAAAGCGAGCCTGGTGGCCGACGGCTGGCGCGAGCAGCCGCAGGCAGGTTGGGAAGAGGCGCTGAACCTGCTGGACAGCGACCTGCCGGACGACGCGCAGCCCGTCCTGCCCGCCACACTCGATACGCGTGCAGAGAGCCTGCTGATGCTGCGCCAGGGCGCGCAGCCGGGCGAGGTGTTCGTGCTGCGCCTGTGGCCGGCGGACACCCGCTTGCAGCCCGGCGACGTGCCGCTTTGGATCGGCAGTGCGCAGGTACTGCGGCAGCACCGCGCATTCAACCTTGTGCGCGTGTGGCGTCCGCTGTCCGAGGCCCAGACGGCACTGGAGGCGGTGACGCAGGCCACCACCGGACTCGACCACGCGATCGCGCCGCACCCGGAATCCGGACTGCCGGTAGTGCGGTTGCGCACCGACGACGGGCAGGCCACGCCTCGCTGAGTCTTGCAGGGGAAACGCAGAGCGCCGCTTGCTCCGGAGGTCCCCGCCAGCAGTCCGCCGTGAAGAAGGCTCGCAGAGCCGAGCACGCTCGACCCTGCGGCGACAGGGTCAGTCGATCCACTCCAGCAGCCGCTGCAGGCGCGCATGCACATCGTCTTCCTGCAGGATCGATACCCGCTGTTCGGCGGTGATCGGCAACACCTGCGCCAGTCGCCATCCGACCCACGCCGCCTGTTCGAAGATGCGCGGCGGCAGGCCTGCCAGGTCGCTGCCGGCCTTTTCCATCATGGTCTGCAGCAGGGTGCCCAGCAGCGCATGTTCGGGACGCAGCGCGTCGGCGCTGTCGGCGGCGAGCCAGTCGACATCCGCCATCACCAGCCCGTTGTCGCGTACGCGCGTACGCACCACATGGAACCGCCGGTGGCCGCGTACCCGCAGCGCCAGCAATCCGTCGCTGCCGGTGTCGAAGTCCTCGATACGCGCCTCGACGCCGTAGGCGGCCGGCGTGGCGGGCGCACCCGCTTCGCTGCCCTCCAGGATCAGGCACACACCGAAACCGCTCCCGGAGCGTCCGCAGTCGCGTACCAGATCCAGATAGCGTCGCTCGAAGATGCGCAGGTCCAGCCCCGCACCCGGCAGCAGCACGTTGTGCAACGGGAACAGCGGCAACGATTCGTGCGCCACGATCGCTGCCTCAGCCCTGCAGGGCCGCCAGGAAGCGGCGCGGCGCCCCGTCGAAGCCACCGTTCGACATGAACACCACGTGGTCGCCGGGACGTGCCTGCGCCTTCAACGCGGCGATCAGCGCATCGACGTCGGGCACGGTCCGTGCCTCGCCCCGGATCGCGGCCACCACCTTGCCCGCATCCCACGCCAGTTCGGGACGATGCAGGAACACCACCGCATCGGCGATGTCGAGCGAGGGCGCCAGCGCATCGGCATGCGCGCCGGAACGCATCGAATTGCTGCGCGGCTCCATGGCCACCAGGATGCGCGCCTCGCCGACGCGCGCGCGCAGGCCTTCGAGCGTCGTATGGATCGCGGTGGGGTGATGGGCGAAGTCGTCGTAGAGGGTGATGCCGTCGTGCTGGCCGATCACCTCGAGCCGGCGCTTCACGCTGCGGAAAGCCGCCAGCGCCTGCAGCACGGTGGACACGTCCACGCCAACGGCATTGCAGGCGGCGAGCGCGGCCAGGCCGTTGAGCACGTTGTGGCGACCCAGCATCGGCCAGTGCACCTCGCCGATCTCGATGCCATGGTGGCGCACCGCGAACGCGCTGCCGTCGTCGCGGATCAGGCGCGCACTCCATTCCAGCGTCGCGTCGAAGCCGAAGCGTTCGACGGGCGTCCAGCATCCCATCGCCAGCACCTCGGCCAGGCGTGCGTCCTCGCCATTGACGATCAGGCGGCCACGGCGCGGCACGGTACGCACGAGATGGTGGAACTGGCGCTGGATCGCGGCCACGTCCGGGAAGATGTCGGCGTGGTCGTATTCCAGGTTGTTGAGGATGGCCACCAGCGGCCGGTAGTGGACGAACTTGCTGCGCTTGTCGAAGAACGCGGTGTCGTACTCGTCCGCCTCGACGACGAACTCTCGCCCCCCCCCGATGCGCGCGGATGCGCCGAAATCCTCTGCCACGCCGCCGATCAGGAAGCCCGGCGAGCGGCCGGCGGCTTCCAGCAGGTAAGTCAGGATGGTCGTGGTGGTGGTCTTGCCGTGCGTGCCGGCGACCGCAAGCGTGTCGCGGCCGGGCAGCACGCGTTCGGACAGCCATTGCGCACCGGAGATGTAGCGACGTCCCTGATCGAGGACGGCTTCCACTGCAGGGTTGCCGCGCGACAGCGCGTTGCCGATGACGATCTCGTCGCAGTCCGGCGCGATGTTCTGCGGCTGGTAGCCCTGCGCCAGTGCGATGCCGAGCGTCTCGAGCTGCGTCGACATGGGTGGATAGATGGCCTGGTCGCTGCCTTCGACCGTATGGCCGAGTTCGCGCGCCAACGCGGCGACGCCGCCCATGAAGGTGCCGGCGATGCCGAGGATGTGGATCTTCAAGACAGGAATTCCGTGGAAACTCCGCAGACTTTAGCCGAGCGGACGGGGTTCGGCACGAGGGCGGCGGGAGGTGCCGCCGCGCCATCGAAAAGGCCCCGACGATGCGGGGCCTTTCCAGACGCGTGCCGGTGCGGAGAGGTGGACCTCAGCCCACTTCCTTGGCCGGCGCCAGCGCCTCGGTGATGCGGGTGAACACCTCGTCCAGCGAGCCGACGCCGTCGACGACGGTCAGCTCGCCCTGCTGGCGATAGAAGTCGATGACGGGCGCGGTCTGGTCGGTGTAGACCTGCAGGCGCTTGCGCACCGATTCCGGATTGTCGTCGGCGCGGCCTTCGGCCTTGGCGCGGCCGGCGATGCGCTCCACCAGCAGTTCGGTAGGCACCTCCAGCTGCACGGCGAAGTCGAACTTCTGCCCCAGCTTGGCCAGCAGCTGGCCCAGTGCGGCGGCCTGCACCAGGTTGCGCGGGTAGCCGTCGAGGATGAAGCCGGCTTTCGTGTCATCGCGGGAGAAGCGGTCTTCCAGCATGCCGAGCAGGATGTCGTCGCTGACCAGTTCGCCGCGCGCCATCACTTCCTTCGCCTGCAGACCCAGCGGGCTACCAGCGGCGACTTCGGCGCGCAGCAGGTCGCCGGTGGAAATATGCGGCACCTGCAGGTAGTCCTTCAGGCGCGCCGCCTGAGTGCCCTTGCCCGACCCGGGTGGGCCCAGTAGAACCAATCGCATGCTGTCACTCCCGAAACTGGAATCCTGCGGGCGGTGGACCGCGCCGRGCGCCGGGCGCCGCGCTGCACCGCGTCATCTGTGTGAAGCTTACCGCATCCCCGCACCCCGGAACGAACCCTACATGGCGTCTGGCACCCTACTTTATGCGCAGTCCGGCGGTGTCACCGCCGTCATCAATGCCTCTGCCTCAGCGGTCATCACCGAAGCGCGGGCCCGCAAAATCAAGGTCTTGGCCGCGCGCAACGGCATCCTCGGTGCGCTGCGCGAAGAGCTGATCGATACCAGCAAGGAGTCGGCCGCGGCCATCCGCGCCCTCGCCCATACACCCGGCGGCGCCTTCGGCAGCTGCCGGGTCAAGCTGAAGTCGCTGGAGGCCGACCGCGCCAAGTACGAGCGCCTGCTCGCTGTGCTGAAAGCGCACGACGTGCGCTACTTCCTCTACAACGGCGGCAACGACTCCGCTGACACCGCCTGGAAAGTCTCGCAGCTGGCCCAGGCATTCGATTACCCGCTGACCTGCATCGGCGTACCGAAGACGGTGGACAACGACCTCGCCGTCACCGACACCTGCCCCGGCTTCGGCTCGGCGGCRAAGTACACCGCCGTCTCCGTGCGCGAAGCCGCGCTGGACGTGGCCGCAATGGCGGAAACCTCCACCAAGGTGTTCGTCTACGAGGCCATGGGTCGCCACGCCGGCTGGCTGGCCGCCGCCGCGGGCCTGGCCGGGCAGTCGCCTGACGAGGCGCCGCACATCATCCTTTTCCCCGAGCGCGCTTACGACGAGACGCAGTTCCTCGCGCAGGTGAAGAAGGTCGTCGACCGCGTTGGTTGGTGCGTGGTGGTGGCCAGCGAAGGCATCCAGCACGCTGATGGGCGCTTCGTCGCCGATGCCGGCGGCGGCAAGGACTCGTTCGGCCACACCCAGCTGGGTGGCGTCGCGTCGTACCTGGCCGGACGCGTGAAGGACCAGCTAGGCCTGAAGGTGCACTGGACCCTGCCGGACTACCTGCAGCGCTCGGCACGCCACATCGCCTCGAAGACCGATTGGGAACAGGCGCAGGCCGTCGGCAAGGCCGCAGTGCAGTTCGCCCTGAAGGGACAGAACGCGGTGATGCCGGTGATCGTGCGCACGTCCGATGCGCCGTTCCGGTGGAAGATCGAGGCCGCGCCGTTGTCGAAGGTGGCGAACCACGAGAAGAAGTTCCCGCCCAACTTCATCCGCAAGGACGGCTACGGCATCACCGACAAGGCGCGCGCCTATCTGCAGCCGCTGATCCGTGGTGAAGCCTATCCGCCCTACGGCAACGATGGCCTGCCCAAGTACGTCGCGCTGAAGAATGTGGCGGTGAAGAAGAAGCTGCCTGCATGGGAAGGATGAACCCTCTGGCTACCCCGCTGCTCGGAGTCACGCGATGAAGCAGGCATTGCCGCGCCGCGCCTGGCTCTTCCTGGCGATGGTCGCATGCGCTGCCGTCTGGGAAGCGCGTGCCGATCTGTTCGAGATCCACGACGCCGCCCTCGCGCGTCATGCGTCCCTGGACGCCGCGCACCGGGCGCCATGATCCGCATCGTCCGCCTTGGCGCGCCGCGCGCGAAGGACGAAGGCCTGCGCATCGGCACGGTGCGCCGGCCGCCGCGTGGCGTGCCGAAGGCGGCGTTCGCGTCGCAGGACTGGTACGACGTGTGGTATCCCAATCTCGCGCCCAGCGCCGGGCTGGTGAAGGAAGCACAGGGTGCCGCCACGCCACAGGCGTGGGCCGCCTTCGTGAAGAAGTACCGCGCGGAGATGGCCACGCCGGAGAACGCCCATACGTTGGACCTGCTTGCTGCGCTGTCGCAGGCCAGTGCGTTTTCGGTGGGCTGCTATTGCGAAGACGAGGCACGCTGCCATCGGTCGGTGCTGCGCGGGCTGCTGGCCGAACGTGGCGCGGCCATCGCAGGGGAATGACTTCAGGCACCGTCGCGGCGACTTCGGCGGTGCTAGCGTGCGCCCACCATCAAGCGAGGGGAGACTGCCATGTTCCGCAAAGTGCTGATCGGCTTGCTGGCCGTCGCCATCGGCCTCGCCATCGCAGGTGCGGGCTACCGCTTCGGGCAGTACCTGGCGCAGAAGGACGATGCGGCTTCACCGGCACCCGCAACGTCCTGAGCGCGCACGTCCACCGCGCTAGCATGGCGCCATGGATGACCTGCTCGCCACACTGACGGCCCTCGAAACCGAGCTCCACCACCCCGGCGCGACCTGCACGCGCGAGCGGCTGGAGCGCCTGCTGCATCCGGAGTTCCACGAAGTCGGTCGCTCCGGCACGCGCTACACCCGCCAGAGGGTGATCGACTTCCTGGCGGATCGTGCTCCGTTGCCGCCCGTGGTCGCATGCGACCACCGCGTCGAACGGCTTGCCGACGACGTCGCGCTGCTGCACTTCGCGTCGCAGGAAGTGGCCGTGGACGGCACGCACCGCCACGCGGCGTTGCGGATGTCCGTCTGGCGGCGAACACCGCTGGGCTGGCAGCTTCACTACCACCAGGGCACCCCGGCCGACACCTGATCCGCAGGCATCGTCGGCGCCCGGACCCGACTCCATTCCCTTGCGACGCCCCGCTTGGCGGCGCGCCCGCGCTGCGTTAGCGTAGCCGCCCAGGGGAGGGAGCATGGCGACAGCAAGGAAACGCGCGGGCATCGGCCTGCTGGCTGGCATGTGGGTCCTGGCCTGCGGTGCACAGGATGTACCGTCCCCGACAGACGCGCCGACGACGGAAACGAGTTCCTTCATCACGCCCACGCCGCTCGCGTGCTGCGAGCTGCCGGAGGGCACTCCCGTGCGGCTCGAAATCCTCGACCCCATCAGCTCTGCCCGCGCCAAGCGCGGCGATGCCTTCCGGGTGCGCGTGCAGGAGGACGTCGGCATCGAGGGCATCGTCGTGCTGCCTGCAGGGACGGAGGGCGTCGGCGAGATCGTCCACGCGGAGCCATCGCGCGGTGGGGGCAAGCCTGGGGAACTGATCCTCGCTGCACGGCGGCTGCAGCTGGGCGACCGCGAGGTGAGGCTGCGCGGCCTCAAGCTCGGCGGTGCCGGCAAGGACACGAGCGGCGTAGCGTTGGGCGTCGCGGTCGGCATCGGCCCGTTCGCACACTTCATCCACGGCAAGGAAATCGAGATTCCTGCCCTGACCACCGGCACGGTCAAGTTGGCCGAGCCCTTGCAGGCGGCACCCACGTCCGATGCATCCGGGGCGACAGCCGACCCTGCGGCGCCGGAACGCGCGACCCTACCCCCCAGCACCATCCCATCCCATCAACCGGAGTGATCCCGCATGYGTTATCCGCTCAACCGTGCCCTGCTGTGCTTGACCCTCTTGCTGCTGCCGGCCGTCGCCGTCCATGCCCAATCGCAGGACGCCCCGGCTGCCGCAGAGACTGCCGCTCCTGCCGCCGAAGCACCCGCAGCGCCCACGGGCGGCCTGGTGGGTGCTCCTGCGGATGGGATGGGCCAGGTCGTGTTCTTCCGCGAGAAAAAATTCGCGGGTGCGGCCGTCAAGTACAAAGTGCGTGAAGGCGAGACCGAGTTGGGCAAGCTGAGCAGTGGTACCTACTTCATCGCTTCCGTGGCACCGGGTACCCACCAGTACACCGTGCACTCCGAGGCCAAGGACGTGCTGACGCTGGAAGTGGAGGCGGGCGAAACCTACTACGTGCTGGGTTCGATCACGATGGGCTTCATGGCGGGCCGCCCGAACCTGTCGCCCTCCGACGAGGCCGCCTTCAACGGCATGGCGAAAGACCTGAAGCCCGCCAAGAAGTAAGAGAAAGCAACGGTCCCGCGGTGACGGCCTCGCAAGAGGCCGTCACCGTTTTCATTTGCAGCCTTTGCCTTCGATGTCGAGACGGGCCGCGAACAGCGTGAGCGACGGCGCCTGCGCGGCTCCCGCGGCCTGCTGCTTCGCCTCCTGCAGGTAGATGCGCGACTGGCCCTGGCCATCGGCGGCCGGCGGCGTCGCACTGCCCGGCTTGCGCCAAACGCGCACGACGGCCTGCCGCGACGGGCAGGCCGCGTCCGGGACGCGGATGATGTCGTTGAGTTTCCAGCCTGCGGCCAGGGAAGGCTTTGCCTTCTCGATATCGACGAAGCGCGCGCGGGGCTGGCACTGCGGACTGGTGCGCACGGGCGCGAAGCGATAAGGCTGCGCGGCATCGCCCGTGAAGGCGCCCTCCAGGCGCGCGCAGGCCTCGGGAATCTGTCGCAGCGTGTGCACGGTGCCGACGGCCTGCGGCGTGCCCGCCGGGCGCTGGATCTCGGGTGCGGGATCGGCGGCGCGGGCCGGCGTTGCGATCGCCAGGCAAGCGGCGAGCAGCGGAAGTGCGACGGTCTGGCGCATGGCAACTCCTTGGAGCCGGTACGAAAACGGGATGCGGGCCGCAAGGCTGGCACGGAGCGGCTGAACCGCCGCGTCACCGCTGGCGGCCCGCAGCGCATCCGGTCATACTCGGGCCAGCTCCAGGGATGTCTGAACAAGGGTTTCGTGCTGCAGTCCATCGCAGCGGTCGAGTGCGCTCAATCGTTCAACAGGCT